>JAQBZS010000449.1 GCA_027622115.1 Planctomycetota bacterium
GTGGAAGAGGGGAAGGGGTCGGTGGGAAAGGGGTCGGGTGGTTCAAAGTTCAATGCTCGCGGCGTACCCCGTCTCATTTCACCAACGACAATCGCCGCGAGCATTGAACTTTGAACCACCCGACCCCGGTCTGCACGCACGTTTCGTTTCGCGTTGGCCGTCACCGCTACCGAATAAGTCATTCGTCGAATCCGAATTCGGATCGGAGTTCCTGATTGACATCGCCAACGGACTGCACGCGGCCCGCCGCAACGTCGTCCAGGCCGGCTTTGATTTGCAGGTTGACGTTTTCACGTTCTCGTTCGGTCTGCCAGAGAAGATAGAGGTCGTCAAATGAACGTGCCTTACCCTCGTGGACAGATCTGACTGCAAAGGAGTGGAATTGCTCGACATCAGGCATTGTCAGGGACATCGCGTAATCTTCCAATTTAGACTGATTGAAACGTTACGGTTGGTTCAGACGTTCGTTGTCTCTCGGACCAGTAACTCTCCCAGATCATCGCATAACGACTTGACGAACCAAGTATTCTTGGGCGGTTGAGGGCCTTGACCGACACTGTCTGACTTCTGTTCCGAATCGCCTTCATCAGCTTGTTAATCGTCTCATCGACCGCTTCACGAGTTTTCATGACATCCGCGCCGCTCTCCAACGCGGCAACGTGCTCATCAAGCTTGCCGGACCAGGCCGTGCAGCGTTCGATGAGCCACGCTTTATCTTCCGGGTTGAGCGGCGAGTGCTTCGCCTGGATCAATGCGTCGCAGCCGATGCGGAATTCCGTGATCCGCTTGGCGAGGGCTGCCTTCGAATTCGGTCGCTTCTTGAACCAGGTCTCGGCGGACTTGGCGAGACTTTCCAGATATTCGGGTGCGGGAAGTTGATCGAGTTCATCGAGCGCACCCGGTTTGGCCCAGCCCCAGGCGACTTGCGGTGTGGGATCGGGACGAGTCGCGAAGTAGCCGACCGCGACGATCAATCCCAAGGCCATCGCCGCCACGATCTTGGGCAACAGCCGTTTGGAAGGCGGCTCGGGCGGTAAGGGCTTTGTGGGTGCGAGTGCTTCCTGAATCCGTTGCCAACACGCCTCAGACTTTTCCGAGCCGGCGCTCTCCTCGGCATGCCAGTGCGGGCCGCCGTGGATCATCACTAAGTCTTGGAGGTCGAACAGCAACTCCGAGTGCTGAACCAGTTGGGCGAGTTGCTCGAACGACAAACATTGCAGGCCGCTGTCCAACACCGTCGATGCTTGGCTGCCGAGAACTTGTGACAACTCGGGCGCATCGCTGTCTTGCGTTCGGTGAAGGGCGTGGCATTCCGTGACGAGTTCATGCAGTTCGGTGCCTCGAAGATGGCCTTCCAGCCACAACGCCAACTCCGCTGCTTCATTCGGGATTTCCAGAAGGTGAATACTCATTCCACACCTCCCTGGACGCAGTCTCGCATGAAGTCGACGGCATACTTCTTGTGGTTATAGACGGCTTGATTGTCCTTCAGGCCGAGTTCTTCGCGAATCGTTGCGACTTCCTGCGGGATCAGGCAACGGCGGAGCACTTCGCTCCAGTCGGCGTTCCTTTTCAACAGCTTGGCCATGCAGTCGTTGAACTTGGCCGTGTTCGATTCGCTGTTGAATTGCGAATCCAGGCTAACACCGCGTCGATCCAGTGGTTCCTCGGTCATGCGGCCCGTCTTGCGATGCCTCGCGGTCTGCACTTCGTCTCGCAGTTTGTTGAGCACCGCCGTATAGACCAGTTCATACTTGAGTTCGTATTTGCCGGATCGAACGCCGGGAATCAGTTTTATCCAGGCGTCCATAATGAAATCCTCTGCCTGACTGGCATGACCTCGGCTTTTGGCCAGGCGGACCAGACTGTCGTAATACAGGTGGAATAATTGTGCGATCGCCCGTTCTCGATCGGCGGCATTGCCGGTCTTCGCCAGGGCGGCCAATTGCTGTTCGACGTCGGACGCATCCGCTGCCGGTTTGGTGGTGGAACTGCTCATGACGTCATCATGGACAGCCCGTCGATGGCCAGCAAGCTTTCCGAGACAAGCGTTCTGTCGATTGAAAGTTGCGAGGCATCAAGCAGGGAACGAGTTCGGCTCCGCAATCTTCCCAGAAACTGAGAATTCTGGGCAAATTCCGGTGAACCTCGATTTCGGTCGACTCGCCACGAATTTGAGGATTCGTCGGAAGATCCTTGCCGGCGCCCCGTTCTGCGGGCGTCCGCGTGGTTCGTTGATCCGCGCACAACTCGTTTCTCTCCCGAAAGGACGTGTCATGTTGCAGACGGAAAACTTTGAACTGCTGGTGCCGAAATCCGCCACGGATCTCGTGGCCGAGAGTCGTATCTGGACGCCGCTCGACCGGCGTTCGGTATTGAGAATCGGCGCTGGAACAGTGGCCGGTGCCGCCGTGATGGGTGGCGTGCCGTTTTGTACGCGGGAAGCCGAGGCCGGTGTGCCTTGGATTGCTCGTGCGGTGTTTGGAGCCGCGATTGGCTGGTTCCTCGAGAAAGTGCTGGATCGGGCTTACGAGTCACGTTACCGCTCGCAGGCTCGACTGGTCGCGCGTCGGCTTCCGCCCAGCGGCGGTTCGAATCGCGTTCACGACCAGTACGCGTCAACGCAAGTCGTCGAGCGGTATACGATCACGCAACGCTCGACCAGGGACCAGGCGGTGGAGATCAAGTTGTCCGGTCACGTGTACGCGACGAACAACCGCTACCGGAAGTCGTGTGCCCGGCTGAGCTATTACGACTTCAATCCGGCCGAATTGATCACGTTCCACAAGTTCTACGAAACGAAGACCTGGCGGGAGGTGCCGTTGCCGGTGAGTTGTCGCGTGGCTGCCTGTCGGCGAGACCAATCGCAGGCGGAATCGCTGCTCAAGAGCGAATTCGACAATGATCCCAAGGCTTGGAAGGCCGAATACACGCGGCGCTTCGCCGCACACGATTCGTCTTCCAGCACGCAAACGATCGGTCTGGCCAGCCGAGAAGATCCGCAGAAAAAGTCGCTGTTGGTCGTTCAGGTTTGAGAATGTTGATGGTGCAGTGGACAATCGCGAGGCGACTGCGTTCGCAGCGCCTCGCTTTCCGTTTGGCTGGAAATCGCCCGGCAAGTCTCTTTCGGTCTTCGGTGGACGTTGCACACCGGACAATCCTGCGAGAAACATCATGCGTGGACCAATCGCCATTCTGCTAACGCTCGGGTTTGCACTGTCCAGTTCGGGCATGAGCTTCGCCGCCGACCGCTACGCTTTGCTGGTGGGCGTCAAGAAGTACGGCAGCAGTTCGGGCTTGCGATCGCTGGAGTTCACCGAGAGCGATGTCGAGGAACTCGGCAAGATTCTGTTGACGACTGGATTCAAGCAGCGGAACATCACCACGCTCACTCAGACGCGGGGCATCGAGGACACGCGGTTCTTTCCCAGCCGGTCCAACATCCTCAAGGAACTCGACAACCTGCTGAAGATCACCGAGCCGGCGGACACGGTGTTGATCGCGTTCTCGGGGCATGGAGTGAAGTTCAAGGACGCCAAGCCGAGTTACTTTTGTCCGATGGATGCTCGGATTGGAGACCGGGCGAATTTGCTGTCGCTGGATGACGTGTTCGCCAAGCTGAAGGACGAGAAGACCTGCAAGGCTCGGCAACGGCTGTTGATCTGCGATGCCTGTCGGAACGATCCAATCGCCGATCAAGCGAAAGCGGGTGACAGCGTGACTCGCCCGACGCCGTTGAAGCCGCCAGGTGGGATCGCGGCGTTGTATAGCTGCTCGGAAGGGCAAAAGGCGTACGAGGACCAGACCTTCAAGAGCGGCCTGTTCTTTCATTACATCAACGAAGGTTTGCGAGGCGCGGCGGACTTCGACAAGGACAACGCCGTGAGTCCGTTGGAGCTGGCGCTCTACACCAAACGCGAAGTCAAGCAGCGGGCTCGGGCCGAGTTTCAGGCCGTGCAGTTGCCGGAATCGTTCGTGAACGTGACTGAGTTCTCGATCCCCCTGCCCGGACTGTTCAGGAATTCGATCGGGATGAAGTTCGCGTTGATTCCTGGTGGGGAGTTCATGATGGGTTCGCCGGAGAGTGAAGAGAAGCGATACACGAGCGAGCACCAGCACCGCGTACGGATAACGCGGGCATTTCACTTGGGTGTGTTTGAAGTCACGCAGGCACAGTACGAACGCGTGATGGGTAAGAACCCGAGTTCGTTTTCTTCGAGCGGTGGCAACAAGGATCAGGTCACTGGAAAGGACACAGGTGAGTTTCCGGTTGAACGGGTGTCGTGGGAGGACGCGGTGGAGTTCTGTCGGCGGCTGTCGAATCTGCCGGCCGAGCGTGCTGCGGGTAACACCTACCGTCTGCCGACTGAGGCGGAATGGGAATACGCGTGTCGGGCGGGGACCACCACGCCTTTTTCATTCGGGAGTGTTTTGAACGGCAAGCAGGCGAACTGCAGCGGGAACTACCCATACGGCACGGACACGAAGGGGCCGTATCTGCAACGGACGATGCGCGTGGGTTCGTTCGCGCCGAACGCGTTCGGGCTGTACGACATGCACGGCAACGTGTGGGAGTGGTGCTCGGACTGGTACGACAGCGACTACTACAAGAACTCGCCAGTGAGCGATCCGAAAGGTCCCGGCGCGGGGCAGTTCCGGGTCCTCCGGGGCGGTAGCTGGTACGTCGACGCCGGGTTCTGCCGCTCGGCGGTCCGCTACGGGTTCTCGCCGGACTACCGGTTCAACGGCCTGGGCTTCCGTGTGGCCGCAGTTCGAGTCATCGAGTAGCCAGCGCAAGCGGGACGGGCGGAGCCCGCAAGCAAGGGCGTGAGCCGAGGGACGAGGCGAGCGCAAGAATTTTGTTTTCGGAGTCCAATCATGCCGTTTCGAATGTTTTGACCTTGTTCCCAAGCCTTGGCTTGAGAACCAAGCTCAGCTTCGGCCTCGCAATGTTGGCTGCATCGAGACTCAAGGCAAAGACGCGGGGACGCAAAGCGGGTTGCCACTCAGCTTCCCGACCTGGTGACTTCGCGGCTTTGCGTTGTGAATTGCTTCGAGGCCCCAAACGTGAGCGAATAGCGTGCTATGATGAAATTCTGAAGCAAGACTTCGAATGGCAAAACAACAAGCAGACAAAATATGGCATCGGTTGTTGAACAAGCTTATGAAAACCGCATCAACGCCATGACTGTGGCGGAACGAGTGGCTCGGGGTGCGGGCATGTTCCAGTGGGCTCGGGAAATGATCGGTCGACAGATCACGGCTGAGCATGGGGAGATGTCACCGGAGCGTCTCAAGCTGCTGATCGCGCTGCGTCAGTATGCATCCGAGCCGCTCATCTGCGACTTGATTCGAGAGCGACTGCGTCATGTTTCCGATTGAAACTTTCCGAGTCACGGTGTCGCGTTTGGTCACATTGTTGGAACAGTTCGGCATCCGCTTTCATCTGACCGGCGGGGTCACCAGCCTGGCCTGGGGCGAACCGCGAATGACGCAAGACATCGATCTCGTGGTCGACAACGCGGCCCTCACCGCTCGGCTGGACGATTTTCTGGCGGCCCTGGACAAGACCGTGTTCTTGTTTGACAAGCAGTCGATTTCCAAGGCAGTCGCCAGTCGCGGCATGTTTCAATTGTTCGACGGGGACGAGTGCCTGAAGTTGGATGTTTACGCTCGCGAGTTGATACCGGGAGAACTTGACCGTTCCGTGATGGCCGCCGTTTTCACGGACTTATTGTTACCGATCGCATCCCGAGTCGATGCCGCAGCTTCCAAGTTGGTATGGATTGACAAAGGCAGCCACAAGAGTCGCCGTGATGTTCGGAAAATCCTGGCAAGCGCATCGGACGAGGAAAACTCACAGCTCCGGAAACTCGCCGAGGAACTGCACCTCACTAAATTGTTAGAAACGGTGTTGGCTGAATCCGACGAGATCGAGTGAGAACCCTTGATCTCGATCGATTAGTACCTCGTCAAGCTACGTCGCAACTCTGGCTGTTTGTCGAAGGATAGCCTCAAGAATGTGCGCTCCCGAACCGGATTTTGAGAACGGGGTGGGGGATCGAGAAGACTTCGCCGTGTGAGCACCACCGAAACTCCAGTCAGCTTGCCTGACCGGCGCGCAGGCCGAGGTCGAATGTGTGCTGCCTCGTGAGTTGATCGCTCCGCCCGGCGACTCCGCTCTCCACTGCGGTCCCTCCGCTCGTCCCTCGCTGCGGACCTCCGTTCCGGCTACGTCGACGGGCTGCGCTACTCTGATTGGCTGACTGAACTACTTGACGAAAGTGCGGAGCACCCGGAACCCCAGGTTGTCGTATCGGTAGACCGGCGAGTCCCTATGGCGGATTGCCGAGCGGCAACTCCTC
>JAQBZS010000450.1 GCA_027622115.1 Planctomycetota bacterium
AGCGACCCCTGGGTCGCTGGTGCCCTTGATGATGGCTCGACCGTCGCGGAATAGCAGAGTCGTGACTTGCATTGTCGCATGCTAACAAGTCGAAGCTCAGAGCCGTAGCGCCGCCTCGATCTCTTGAAAGTCGGTCCGTTCGCGGATTCCGTCAAACGTGTCCTTTTTCAGAAACTCCGCATTAAGATTTCCTCGCCGTAACAGGCCTCTTAGAACGATGATTGTCCTAGACGCATAGGCGTCGGATTTAACAGGGTCGCTCTCATGACTCGCCAAGACGGACAGACACTCGGCGGCCTGATCTGGATTTTCGCATCGCTCAACGACATCGTGTAGTGCCATTGTCACTCGAAGCTCTTGAGCTGCTTCTTCCTGTCGTTCTAACCGGATCAGCCGATGTGCCAGGCGGACTGTATGGGTTGCGCCCATGCCGATAACCACGGGATGCTGAATTCCGCTTTGCAGCAGCTTCCGAAAGATTCCAACTGACTCCCGCCGTCGTCGCAGTTCATGGTCAGAATCGCTTGTGCTGGAAAGCGTGTCAGCAAAGTTTGCAAGAAGCCGGGCGTAGTTGAGTCAAGAATCTGGCGAATCATTCGTCTCGGCAATCACCCGCTCACAAAACGGGATTGCCCGTTCGTAGTTGCCAACTGCATGATCGAGTGATTGTCCGTTGCGAAGGGCATGGGTCCGGAGTGTCATTCCGTAGTTGCTCCGCATAGCGACGATTAACTGCAACCATTTCAAGTTCAGCCTCCCATTTGATTCAGTGATAACATGCGAAAGCAATTCATCGAGTTCGCCAAACGTTGCCATCGCTTCATCGATTTGCCCACTCTTATGTTGTGTCACACCAACTCCATTCAGAACCTCGCAAAGGAAAACTTGAGCCTGATCCGACGGTTTATCCTGGTACTTATCGCGCGCGACAAATAGAAGCTGCTCCATCTTCTCCAGCGCTTCTGATGGAAGCCCGTTTGTGTACATCAGATTCGAGAGTTGCAATAAATAAACCAGAGATTCATCACTCTTTTCTTTTAATTCAGCATTGGCGCGTGCGCTCTTAGCCTGCTGATACGAAACTGCGATTGCCGAGGCTCCAATCACCAGCAACAAACTGGCTACCATTACAACTGAGGCGTCAGCCGATCCGCAAACGGCTTCAGTTGACTGGCGAATGTCCGAAACTCGATGGTGTCGGCCTGCAACAGAAACTCGTGCAATTCCGCGAACGACGATTCGTCCTCATGTCCGGCGTGTACCAACGCGAGAATCAACCGTGCTCGCCGCGAAGTCAGTCCTGGCGAATCTTCCGCATCGTCGAGTATCTCAAAAACTCGACGCGCGACTCGATTCGAATGCGGTTTTAGTTCGGCCAGAGTGACTGCAACGTCTGCCGAGTCTGCGGTCGGCAAGCCGTCGATGAGAGCAGATTCGCAACCATCACACGGAACTGCTCCCTGGCTCCAGACTCTCGGCGGAATCATGAAGCGATTCGCGGGATATCCAAGAAATACAGTCCGGCGTGAATCTTCATGTCAATGAGGCAGCCTTCCGCAGCCTTGCCTTTCAACCACGCATTGATATCCGCCACCGGGACTTGATGGACAATGATGTTCTCGGACGCATCGCCGCCGCCATCGCCCACTTTGACGACATCGCGGGCGATGAACACGGTGATGGCTTCGTTGGTGAGCCCGGCGGACGACGGGAAGTACGCCACCTGTTTCAAATCCTTGGCTCGGAAGCCGGTTTCTTCTTCCAACTCGCGCTGGGCGGCGATCGCGAACGATTCGGCTTCTTGCCCGGCAATATCACCGGCCAAGCCTGCGGGAATCTCGATCACATTGGCGTTGACCGGCGGACGAAACTGTTCGACCAACAGCATGCAGTTTTCGTTCGTGATTGCAGCAATTGCCACCACGCCGCTCGCATTGTGCCGCACGACGTATTCCCAGCCGTTTTGATGGACGAGTTGTAGATGTCGACCGGTGGCAATGATCTCGGGATTCGAATGCGGACTCATGAAATCGTCTCGGAATGGCCGGTGAGTGAATGGCGTGACTGACTTGTCGGGTATGTCGAGGTCGTAAACTGTTGGTGCGTCGTCAGCAAACCAAGGCACCTTGAATTCACGATTGATTCGACAACACGAGCTGCCTCACTCGTCTGACAAAGTGGTTGATGAAACGTTTTGTGAGATGCGTGCAAGTTGACTCGGTCCGCCGCGATGGTTGAACTATTCCGCATGTGGACGCCGCAATTCAACTTGATGGGAGACGCAATGTTGCGAGTTGCACTGATCGATTACGGATCCCGAACCGCAGCCGCGCTGGCGACTGCCAATCGGTTGCAGCACGTCGCGATTACGGCAGTCGCGGGCAGCCTGCCCCATGACGTGCCCGAAGAAATCCTCACCGCAGACTCGTTCGAGGAACTCTGCCGCCAACACGCATCCGAGTTCGATGCGGTCGCGATACGCACGCCGCTGCGCCGTCGCGCCGACGTAGCTGGTGCAGCGGCATCAGCGGGGAAGCACGTGTTGCTGGCCGAACCGTTCGCCGAAACATGCGAGGCGAGCGACGCATTGGTTTCCTTATGCCGCCGGCATGACGTGTGTTTGTTGGCTGAAGACTGTCACCGTCGGCACCCGTATCAGCAGACCCTGCACTCCAGCCTGAATGCCGATCAGCTCGGAGAACCGGGGTTCCTCCGCATTCACCACTGGTTCGGCACGGATGACGAACCGCCGGAATCGCTGGTCGAACGAATCATTAACGACATGGGCTTCGCCAACTGGCTGCTCGGTCGACCGAGCCACATCTATGCCGCCCAACTGAATTCGGACGACTACACACAAATTCATCTCGGCTTCGAGAACGGTGGATCGGCGCTGATCGACTTTGCACGCGTCGCCGCGCCGCAGGGATATCGCAACGTATCGCTGATTGCCGCCAATGGTGCCGCGTATGCCGATGACCATCACAACTCGCACCTTGTCTATGGCAACGGCAGCACAACCGCCGTGACGTCCGACTTCGGCATGCAACATTGGGCCAAGCAACTCGATCACTTCGCCCAACGGGTTACCGCATCGGACGACGCGAAAGAATCGACCGAACCTTCAATCGCCGCGGCACGAGACGCTCAGTTGGTGGCGCACGCGGTGGCGGCGTCCATCGAATCCGGTCGGTCCATGCGATGGGAAGGAGACCGCTATGAGTGCGTCTAACACCAAAAATGCTCGACCGACCGTGCATCGATTCGCGGCGCTGAGTGTGGTCAAGCATGCGTATGTGCCGTTGGGCCTGGCGACTCACCCGAAATTTGAACCGGCCGTGGTGGCCGACGATGCGGACGTCCCGGAATGGACTCACGAACGGAACCAGCAATTGGCCGATCAATTCGGCGTGCCCTATGTTCGCGATGTCGAACGGGCTCTGGCAGATTTCGACGTGGATGTGGCGGTCGTCAGTTCCGAAGCCGAACGACATTGTGACCTCAGCGTGCGAGCGGCCAATTCCGGTAAGCATGTGGTGCAGGACAAGCCGATGTCCACGCAACTGTCCGAATGCGATCGCTTGGTCGAGGCCGTTGAGCGAAACGACGTGCGATTCCTGATGTGGAATCGCAACGGCTTGCCGGCCGTGATCCAAGCACGAGACGTTGTGGAATCGGGCCAAATCGGCCGGCTCTATGCGGTCCACGTGGACTTTTATTTTTCGAAGGATGCCGGGCCGCGAAAAGGATCTCGACCACCCGGCTATCCACCGATCCGCTGGTTGGACCGGCAGATCGAAGCGCATCACGACGGGTCGGACGGCGGCGTGGGCCAGGACGCGATGGGCGAATTGGCAGTCGAAGGCATCTACCCCTTGGCCTACATTCGCTTGCTGGGTGGGGTCGAAGTGCAGCGCGTGTTTGCGCGCACGACCGCCCACTTCCATCAAGCCCACGCCGACAATCACGTCGATGACCTGGCTTCCGTCACACTCGAAATGGACGACGGCCTCTTGGGAACCATGAGTCTCGGCCGCATCGGAGCCTCCAGCCACCCGGACATCGGCGAAATCAAGATCCACCTGTTGGGGTCCGAGGGAGCAATGGTGGTCAGCGAGCCTCGCCCGGAAGTCGGGGTGTATTACCGAGGCCAGCCGGTCCACGAGTTTCGTAATCGGCGAGTCGGCGTCGAAAACGATTTCCATCTCGCGGAAAACTTCCGTCGCGCGATCGAATCGGGCGGCAAGACGATGCTCGACGTTCGCGAGAGCCGAGCCATCTGTGCCACGGTCGAAGCCGCGATCCGTTCCGGTCGGAGCGGGCAGCCGGAAATCGTAAACCGCATCGGAGCAACTTCATGAAGTGCGACATCCTGGTTCGTGGCGGAGAAGTGATCGATCCCAGCCAAGGTCTGCGCGGCGTGCGCGACATTACTGTGTCGAACGGAGTCATTCAGCGCGTGGGCGAGAATCTCGCCGACGTCGATGCCGGTCACACGCTGGATGCCCGTGGGCTGTTGGTCACACCAGGGCTGATCGACATCCACGTCCACGCGTATCCGTATTCGCCGTTTGGACTGGATCCAGACCCGCTCTGTCCGGCTGGCGGCGTGACCACGATGTTGGACGCCGGCACGTGCGGTTCCAACAACTTCGGCTATTTTCGCCGCGAGATCATCGACCGCGCCGCCACGCAGGTTTTAGGGCTGGTCAACTTGTCGTGCATGGGTTTGCAGTGCGGCAACGTCGGTGAATTGTGCGACCGACGTTTCGCCGATCCCGAAGGCGTCGTACGCGTCATCGCCGAGCATCCGGGTGTGGCCGTCGGCGTGAAGATTCGCGCGGGAGCCCACTTGATCGGCGAGGGCGAGCAGGCGTGGGCCAATCTGCGGGACGCGATTCGAGCCGCACGCGAATCCGACACGTGGCTGATGGTCCACATCGGCGAGTGCCCCATGCCGGTCCCCGCAATCTGCAACGAGCTTGCACCCGCCGACTGCATCACGCACTGCTTCAAAGGCGGCAGCACGCGGATCATTGACGACGGCAACCGCGTGTTCGACGACATCCGTTCGGCGGCGGACCGCGGCGTGATTTTCGACGTCGGTCATGGTTTCGGCAGTTTCCAATGGGAAGTCGTGGACGCGGCTCTGGAACAGGGCTTCGAGCCCACCAGCATCAGCACGGATCTCCACACCAAGAACCTAAACGGACCCGTGTACGACATGCCCACCACGATGAGCAAATTCCTGATGCTGGGTCTGTCGCTCGAACGAGTCATCGAAATG
Organism: Planctomycetota bacterium; assembly: GCA_027622115.1. Classification (GTDB taxonomy): domain Bacteria; phylum Planctomycetota; class Planctomycetia; order Planctomycetales; family Planctomycetaceae; genus JAQBZS01. Next base: position 5,288 of record JAQBZS010000450.1, read on the forward strand.
TCGACCAGCGTCCCGGCCGGGATTCTGCACTTGGAAGATCAGATCGGCACGTTGCGAGAAGGCACGGTCGCGGACATCGCTGTGTTGGAACGCCGCACGGGCAAGTTCCGATTCACCGACAGTTACCGCCAACACCGCACGGGCACGGAACTGCTCACGGCCGCCGCGACCATTCGACGCGGAGAACTCGTTCCCGGTGGCGGTGGTCTGCGGATGCGGCATCTTGCCGAATGACGCGAGGATCAGTCAGTCGGCTTCCGCGCCCAGTACAAGGTGGCGATGCCGAACGTCAGCGGTTTCCAGCGAGCATCCACCAATCCTTGTCGCTCCATCATGTCCGCCAATTCACGGCCAGCCGGGAATTCAGACACGGAATCCGGCAGATAGTTGTAGGCCGACTCCTGATTGCGAGCGAATAACTGCCCGATCCGCGGCAGGATGTGCTTGAAGTACCATACGTAAAGGCCGCGCAGAATACGGTTGCTCGGCAACGAAAACTCAAGCACCACAACGTGTCCGCCGGGTCGACACACACGAGCCATTTCCGCCAGCCCGCCCGACGTGTCCGAGACGTTTCTCAACCCGAATGCCACTGACACGATTTGAAATGCGTCCGACGGGAAGGGCAACTTGAGCGTGTCCGCTTCCACGAAATTCGGCAACTGCTTGCCGCATTTGACGCGTTTCCCGGCAAGCTTGGTGTTCGCGATGGCGAGCATTTCGTGCGTGAAATCGGCACCGACGACGCGTGCATCGCCGGATCGCTTCCAATACGCCAAGGCCAAGTCTCCGGTCCCGGTGCAGACATCGAGAATCGGTGCCGGCCCGTCCGCCCGCACGGTCCGCACGGTTCGCCAGCGCCAGTAGTAGTCCACGCCGCCGGAGAGGAAGTGATTGCAGAAATCGTACTTCGGAGAGATCTCGCCGAACATGCGGCGAACGCGTTCTCCGGACTTATCGACAGCCATGTTGAGTCGTCAATCTGTCGGGTCTGTTTCGTTAAAACCCGTGTCGGTTTGTCCGGCACTAAGTTCGAGTTTGTCAAATTCCGGGG
>JAQBZS010000451.1 GCA_027622115.1 Planctomycetota bacterium
GTTGACGAGTCGCGTGGCGGTCAACCGGTATTGGCAACGCTGCTTCGGGGTCGGTTTGGTCAAGACGTCCGAAGACTTCGGCACCCAGGGTGAATATCCCAGTCACCCCGAGTTGCTCGATTGGCTGGCGACCGAGTTCGTTCGCAGCGGCTGGGACGTAAAGGCGATGCAGCGGCTCATCGTAACTTCGGCGACGTACCGGCAGAGTTCGTCTGCCGCGCGAACCGGTTTCCAACGGGACCCGCAAAACCGTGCGTTGGCACGTGCTCCTCGGCTGCGTCTCGATGCGGAACAGATTCGCGACGCGGCTTTGGCTGTGAGTGGATTGTTGGTCAATCAACTTGGCGGCAAGAGTGTGTACTCATATCAGCCGGCCGGGTTGTGGATCGAACTGAATAACCGACCGGGTTACTCGCGAGCCTACACGCCCGGCACGGGTGACGATCTTTATCGCCGCAGCGTGTACACGTTTGGCAAACGAACCGTGCCGTCGCCGATGATGAGCACGTTCGACGCACCGGAACGCGAGTTTTGCACGATCCGACGTTCTCGCACCAACACGCCGTTGCAGGCTTTGCTGGTGCAAAACGGCACGCAGTTTGTCGAGGCCGCGCGGTTGCTCGGACGCCGCATAATGCTCTCGGCCGAATCGATCGACGATCGGATTGCCTACGGATTTCGCTTGGCAACCGCACGACGTCCGACGGCCGAAGAGACCGAAATACTGCGACAAATCTATACGGCTCGCCTCAAACTTTACCGTCGGGATACGACGTCTGCGTTGAAGTTGCTGAGCATCGGAGCGAAGCCGCGCGACGCAAGTCTCGATCCGGCAGAACATGCAGCGTGGACCGTGATCGGTCGCTTGCTACTGAATTTGGATGAAACCATTACCAGAGGATAGACCCATGTCGGCCTTGATGTCTGAATTGATTCAGCAACAACTTCGCGCCAACCGGCGTCAATTCTTCGGTCGATCGAGCACCGGCATCGGAGTCGCCGCGCTGGCAACTCTGCTGGGTCGGTCCGCCAGCGCGAACGATGCCGCCGCGAACGATCCCTTGAAACGCTTCGGCGGACTCGAAGGCATTCCGCACTTCGCCCCGAAGGCCAAGCGAGTGATTTATCTATTGCAATCCGGAGCGCCGTCGCAGGTCGAACTGTACGACCACAAGCCGTCGCTGGAGAAATTGCACGGCACCGAGTTGCCGAAAGAGATTCGCTCGGGACAACGTCTGACCGGCATGACGGCGCGGCAAGCCAAGTACACCGTCGTGCGTTCGCCGTTCAAGTTCCGGCAGCACGGTCAAAGCGGAACATGGATGAGTGAATTGCTGCCGCATACCGCCAAAGTGGTCGACGACATTTGCGTGATCAAGACGATGCACACGCAAGCCATCAACCACGATCCGGCCGTCACGTTTTTCCAATCGGGTCACCAACAACCGGGTCGTCCGAGTATCGGTTCGTGGTTGAGCTATGGATTGGGCAGCGAGACCGAAGACCTGCCGGCATTCATCGTGTTGCTGTCGAAGAACACGTTTCATCAAGCACAGCCGTTGTACTCGCGGCTGTGGGGCAGCGGGTTCCTGCCGTCGAGTCATCAGGGCGTCAAGTTTCGCAGTCAGGGCGATCCGGTGCTGTTTCTGAACGACCCGGCCGGCGACAGCAAAGTTGGGCGACGAGAAATGCTCGACAGCCTGAGCGCCCTCAACGGCTTGCGAGCGAAGGTCGTCGGCGATCCCGAAATCGAAACGCGGATTTCACAATACGAGATGGCGTTTCGCATGCAGACGTCGGTCCCCGAATTGGCGGACGTCTCGAACGAACCTGAGAGCACGTTCCAGCTCTATGGCGAAGACGCCCGCACGCCTGGAACACACGCGGCGAACTGCCTGTTGGCTCGCCGACTCGCTCAGCGCGGCGTGCGGTTCATTCAACTGTTTCACCGTGGCTGGGACCATCACAGCAATCTGTCGAAGTACATCCCCACGCTGGCGAAGGAGACCGATCAGGGTTCGGCCGCATTGGTTCAGGATCTCAAACGACTGGGGATGCTCGAAGACACGCTCGTGATCTGGGGCGGCGAATTCGGTCGCACGGTGTATTCGCAAGGCAATCCGAATTCGTTTGGACGCGACCATCATCCGCGGTGCTTTTCCATTTGGATGGCGGGCGGCGGCATTAAACCGGGCATTTCGCACGGCAAAACCGACGACTACTGCTACAACATCGACGAAGGTCCGGTTCACGTCCACGACTTCCATGCCACGATCCTGCACTGCCTGGGCATCAACCACGAACGCCTGACGCACCGCTTCCAGGGCCGCGACTATCGACTGACCGACGTGCATGGGAATGTCGTGCAGGACATCCTGGCGTAGGATTTCGGTTCTGGGAGCAGCGGCGCTTTGCCCAAAAACAAGGCTCCAGCATGTTGTACATGTCGCCTTTCAAACCGCAACGAGTAGGATTCGGCGAAGAAGTTCGACTGCGATTTATCACCACCGATCAACCCCGAGGATCACATGCTTCGACACGCGACCACACTCATAAAATCCGCCGTTGGACTGATCGTACTGATAGCGCTGGCAGGCCCGGCCCCGGCTGCGGATCGTCCAAACATCGTGTTCATCTTCACCGACGATCACGCGTCACATTCGCTGAGCTGTTATGGCTCGAAGATCAACAAAACGCCGAGTCTCGATCGCATCGCCAACGAAGGCATGTTGTTCAAAAACAGCTTTTGCACGAATTCGATTTGCGGCCCCAGTCGAGCGGTCATTCTGACCGGCAAACACAGCCACTTGAACGGCTTCATTCGCAACGGCAACACGTTTAACGGCGCGCAACAGACGTTTCCGAAGCTACTCCGCAAGGCCGGCTACCAGACTGCGATCGTGGGCAAGTGGCACCTTGGAAGTGCTCCCACCGGCTTCGACTACTACCAAGTCCTGCGTGGCCAGGGTCCGTACTACAACCCGCCGATGATCGAAAACGGTCAGCCGAAAAAGCATGTGGGTTACACGACGGACATCATCACGGACATCGCGCTGGACTATTTGAAGACCGGCCGGGATCCCAAGAAACCATTCATGTTGATGTTTCAGCACAAGGCGCCCCATCGAAACTGGCAGCCCGGCCCGAAGCATCTCACCATGTACGACGACGTCACGATCCCCGAACCGGACAATCTGTTTGATGACTACAGCGGACGCGGCACGGCGGCGCATACGCAGGACATGAGCATCGCAAAGACAATGACCGCCAACGACCTGAAGCTCACACAACCTCGCGGTTTCACGCCGGAACAACTCAAGGTGTGGAACGCCGCATACGAACCCAAGAATAAGGCGTTTCGCGAAGCGAAGCTCGAAGGCAAGGCGCTCGTGCAATGGAAGTATCAACGTTACATCAAGGACTATTTACGATGCATCGCATCGGTTGACGACAACGTGGGACGCGTGCTCGATTACTTGGACGAAACCGGTTTGGCGAAGAACACGATTGTGATTTATTCGTCGGACCAAGGTTTCTATTTGGGAGACCACGGTTGGTTCGACAAGCGGTTCATGTACGAGGAATCCTATCGCATGCCGTTGATGGTCCGCTGGCCCGGCAAAGTCGCTCCAGGCTCCGTGAATACGGACCTCGTATCGAACTTGGATTACGCGGAGACCTTCTTGGACATCGCGGGTGTCGAGATTCCCCAGGACATGCAGGGTCGCAGTTTGGTGCCGGTTCTTACGGGCAACACGCCCAAGGACTGGTACAAGAGCCTATATTACCAATACTACGAATTCCCCGGTCCCCACAGCGTCCGGCGGCACTACGGCCTTCGCACGGATCGCTACAAGTTGATGCACTTTTACAATCTCGACGAATGGGAACTGTACGACCTGCAAACGGACCCACGGGAAATGAAGAGCGTCTATGCCGACCCCGCCAACGCGGAACTGGTCAAGCGATTGAAGTTGGAATTGGCTCGGTCGCAAAAACAGTACCAAGTCCCCGATGACTCAGGTTCGATTTCAAAGGATGGTAAACGCAAGACGCAGCCACGAAAGAGGAAAGCGTAGGCTGGCGGCGGTTAGCTCGGATGATCGTCGCGTGAAGATTTCAGGTTTTCCCACGAATTCAGGACGACCACGAATCCATTGCTGCCAATTCGTGGTCGTCCTGAATTCGTGGGGCACACTTTTTGTGTTCCAGAGATTCACAAAGTTACAGATGAACGCCGATTTTTCATCCGCGTTCATCTGCGGTTCAATTCGAGCCTGTTCGCAGGCGGCGTTTTGAGCAAAGCCTTGCCAAGCTCGTCTCAAAACGTAGCACCTACCTCGCACCAACGATCGGCCCCGCAGGCCGATGACACCAGGTTTAGCGAAAGCCTCACGGGAATCCACGAATTGGCCATTTGATCAGTTTGGATGTTGCATAATTGCCTGAACTTGGGGGCTTTACGCTAAGTCCTGACGAGCACACGACTTCTGGAGGTGGCAGTTGCATTAATGCCTGGCCCGAAAGGGCCGTTGAAACTTTGGGAATTCACGCCTAATCGCCAAGTTCGGGACGCGACACCACCCACGATTCTGCTTCTCCGCCCGACAATGACTCGCGGGGTCAGTGGAGAACGCGCGATGCGGTGGAATTGTGAACCTTGCGGCCCTCAATCTCGCCTCTCAACGCCGTCCCTGATAGATCTGTCCGATATACGCGTTATACGCCTTGTCGATTTCCGCGAACGAACTCTTCGTCAGGTCGGCCAATGACGGCGTCTTGGGAAAACTGTCCGGGTTGTACAGCGCCGTGAGGTAGGCGATCAGCGCGTCTCGATCGCGTCCGTTCTCGTGATGCATGAAGAAGTGCGTCAACCCTCCGACTTGACTGTAGACATGCACCAAGTCGCCTTGGGTTTGAAACTCCTTGCGGCCCATCGACGCAAATTCCGAGAACGGGATGAAAAACCGGTCCCGCATCAACGCGTCATAGGCCGCCTGAATTCGCGGGTGACGGATGTCGCCGATCGTGTACTTGTCGCCGACTTTCTTGAAGGACTCCATGTAACACGCGATGCCTTCGATGATCCAAAAGTCCGATCGCTCGGCGATATTGCGGTGCTTGGTGAAGCTCTCGTACAGAAACTGGTGCGTCGCTTCGTGGAACATCGTGCCTAAGTCGTTCTTGCCCGGATTGTCGAAGAAATACGACGTCCGTGTGCCCATGTAATACAGCCCATTCGTCAGCGCGATCTGCGGAATCTTGACCACCAATTCCTGGTTGTAGTCGTCGCGTTTGCGAAAATAATGCACCTCATACGGTTGCTTGGCGATGCGGCGACTGGTGCTGGACTGACCGGCGAACAGCCGCTGCATTTGGTCGGGCGAATTGAAGAAGGCCGCAAACGCACGGAAGAAGTACTCATGAAACTCTTCAAGCGCCGTCGCAATCTCGACGCCCCGTTCGAGGCTGTGGTCGGTCTTCACCAGGAAGTGCTCGGTGCGGATGTGCCAGCCGTTGCGAAACTTGTTGCGAGGGTCACTGCGGATGGCGGCTTCTTTTTCCGCCGTCATCCAGCGGCCCTTGTATTGCCGCATACCCTCGTCGTACCTCGCGATGTGGTCTTCGTTGATCCAGCCGTAACGGCGGTGCCAAACTTTTCGCAATCGCTTTTGGTTGGCCTGAAACGGGGTCAACCACTCTTGATCGACCTGCACGAATCCCAACAGCCGCCGCAGCGCTCGATTGTCGGGGTCGTACTTGCCGGCTTCCAACATCAAGTCGTACGCGAAACTGGCGAAACCCGCCTTGATGGCGCGGCGCGCGAGCAGGTTGAGTTCGGACGCCAGCTTATCGTCGATCGATTTCCGCTTGGTTCGCCACTGCCGCTCGCCCGCTGGGAGATCGAGGGAGATCGAAGCCTGTAGCTTGCTCGGTAATTCAGGAGTCGTGTCTGTATCGGCGATGGCCTTGCGGAGAACGTCGGCTCCCTCGCGGAGGTCGTTCGTCACGCAGAACACCAGCAACTTCCGGTACTCGCCCATTGCGGTTTCGACGAGTTCGTTGCGTTGCTTTTGGTAAATCTCCACCGTCCCGGATTCCGCTCGCGACGAACGATCCTGTGCGACGGCGTGTTGAATTCCGGCGGACAGCATGATCGCGATCAGGGCGACGGGGCAACTTTTCGCCACGTGTAAATGGAGCATTTTGCACGGCACTTCTGAGGGTTTTGTGGAAGCGGATGATGATGAGCGTCAGAAGGGGGGCCAGCGTGAGCGAGTAAAAGGGGGCCACCTGGGTGCTCAAAAAAGCCCGGTGGGTTGCCGGGCG
>JAQBZS010000452.1 GCA_027622115.1 Planctomycetota bacterium
TGCGAGGCTGGTGGCGGGGTTTTTGAGATGATGCGCCTCGTCCATCACGAGCAGCGGTGATTTCCAATTGGTTGCTGCAAGTAATTCCTTCCACAGATCGACCTCCACCGCGATCAAAGCCTGTCTCGCAGCGGCAATGTGTTTCGAAGTGCCAGCGCTTCGTCGGAGCGGCATCTGTGCGAGTTCTTCGGCAAGCGGTTTCAGGTCAAGTCTTGACCTGTTTTTCGGACGTAATCTTGACCTGTTTTTCGGACGTAACACGTCGATAACCGATTGAGGTACCGGGTCGTCGCGGAGCCGATTGCGGTCGTTGCGTAGCGATTCGTTGTAGATTTCCTTCCACTTTGTCGGGTCGGAACCCAACAGCCTTTGCCACAATACGTCGCCCCAATCACTTGCCCGTTGTTCTCCAATGGCCCAGAGCAGTCCTGCCAGAAATCGGTGAATTCTTTTCTTCACTTGGATCAGACGTTTGGCTCCGCCTCGTCCATGCCGGCGCAGCGCTTCGCGAATCAGCGCAAGTCGAATCCACTTGTCCGTTTGCTTTCGTCCCATCGCGCCTTGCGCGAGAAAGACAATGTGACAACGTTCGCGCGTGTCGTCGTCCAAGAGCTTCATCAAATCGACACTGTGGCGGGCGACGCCGTACCGAAGGGCGCGTCGCGACCGAAATTCACTCGGCGACACTTCGTCGCGCAAGACTGGTTTTCGGTTTTCGGCATAGAGTTCGCAAAAAGTCTTGAGATCCTGCACCCACTTGTCCACGAGGTTTGCGGGCACCATCACGATGACCGGACCGCGCCGGCTCTGCGCCGCGATTGAGTACGCGACACCGAGCGCCACAAACGTCTTCCCCATGCCGACTTCGTCCGCCAGGATGACACCCGGGCGGTCGCGAAGTCGAATAAGAATTTGCTCGATCTCGGCGCGCTGCCTGTCTTGATCGGCGTGAGGCACCCGGTCGTTTTTCTGAACGCCGAGGACTAAATCCGTTGGGATGTTGTAAACATCTAGACGCGGCATCTCTTTACCATCCGATCCCAACAAGCTATCAATTCCTTGCCAACTCCACTTCGTCTCGCGCGAACCTGCTCATCCAATTCGAGAATGAGGGATTTGAGAAACGGTCGAAAAACCTTGTTGACTTTCGACTTTGGCAATGAACCGTCTGCCGGTCTATAGTTGACTTCTCGCAGCACGATCAGAAAGTCCGCCAGCGTGAGCAGTGCCTCATCCACTTGCCCATCGGACTGAGTCACATCGCGCGCTAAACGCTGCGCGAGTGGTCGAACACCGATGAACCCGTCCAGCCGCCACTGAAGTGCTTGTTTGCTCCACACCGGACGCTCAAGGTTTTGTCGCAGCATGGCAAGCACGCGAGCACGACTACGGATGCGGCGCAAGAATGTTGTCCGCAAATCGTATCGCCGCAACGGATCCAAGTCGGTCGGCGTTGCGGAGTCAAGTTCGTCATCGAACATTTGGTCCGCTCGCTGCCGCTTTGCCAAAGCCCGAAGTGCAGCGCTCGGGTCGGATGCAGCGAGGATTAACAGCATGTCGTCGGCCGACATGTTTTCCAATTCGGCGGGTGGCGGCAGTTGCCGCGGGTCGTCAACATTCAGCGGCCAAAATGCTTCGCCTTCCGGCCACCGCACCATGATTGTTTCCGGCGGGTGTACGGGCGTCCAAGACAATTCAACGGACGCGTGTCCACCGTCCTCCTTCCAGCGTTCAGAGTCAATCAGATGTGCCGCGTCCGGCCCGCAGGAGTTTACTGTCCAGGACGCGGGCAGCTTTGGCAAATCAAAACGAAACACAAGTTGTCGCTTGTCACCGGCGCGATAGATAGCGTTCAAGAATCCGTCAGGCAGGGGCACACGTTGGGCGTTTGCCTCTTCGTCCAGTTCTGACTTCGTGCCGAGCCATTCGGCACTTTCGGGATACTTAGGATCGATCATCACGTTCCAAAGTGATTCAAGTTGGCCCGGTTCTCGCGCATGCGGTCGGCGTTGTGCAATCGTTAACACATTTGCTTCGGCATTGTGTCGGTTGCCGATACCCAGTCCGGCTTGAGTAAAATTGGACGACCCGCTGAGTAGTGCGGAATACTCGGGTGATTGAAGTGCCAACATTTTTGCATGCCAAGGTCGGGCATTCTTGTCGCTGTCGCGCTGCGGAAGTATCTCAAAGCTGACCTCCGCGGAATATCGGCCCGGCGTGTTCAGCAGACTCACTGGCGCGGCGAGTCGCAGTGCTTTCTCGTCCGGCTCACCGACCGCGGGAACGCAAAACGTGAGTTGGCGCGTACTGCCGCGTGCCATCGCTTTGCACAGCGCCGCCGTCGCAACATTGGTCTTATGGTCTACGTCGAAAAATGGCGAGGCAATCCACGCATCCGCCGGTGAACCGCCACGCTGCCGGCACTTGGCAACTGCGTCACTCAGACTGCCGCGCGCCTCGAAACCAGGACCGCCGGTCGCGGAATTGCTATCTCGCGCTGGGAGCGTGAAGATCAAATGCTGCCGGAGATTCTTGGAAGGCCGCATTGGTTTCCAGTTCGCGACCTGACGCTCCACCTGATTCAGAAAAGAGAGAGCCCGTTGAATCTCTGGCACTGTTGGCTCTGCACCCGGCACAAAGGCAAGCAGGCAGCGGAGAAACCGAACCGCATCGGCAACGATTGCCAGCGGCGCTTCTTGTGGCGTAACGTCGATCGCAATCGCAACTTCATGATTGAAGCGGTATCCGGCCTCCGTCAAATTGGCCGAGGCCACGATAATGCGAAGGTGATTCGTCCACGCCAACAGACTGATCTTCGCATGTTGTTTCGCGCCTCGGATTCGCACCGGAAGCACGTCCCAGCGCAACGAGTGCTCAACATCGACTTGAGTGTGATCGACAAGCACGCCGGCGTACGCAGCACCGAGCCGGCATTCGCGTTCGAGCAAGAACGCAAGATCCTCGCGATTCGGTTCGGACTCGCCAGGCACGGCTCGTCGAATAAGGACGATTTGAATGTATACGTCGTTGCAAGGCAGCCGATCGCTTCGCTCGCACCTCGCGGCGGCCGCCATAGGTCGAGCATTGTGCCAGAAGCCGAGTGCTTTCGCCGTTTGCTCATTTCATCATTTCAAATCGAAGTAGAAATTCCGGATCGGTCTGCCACGGTAATCATGCACGTATTGATCGGGCTTAATGGGACGGCGCGCGACGCGGTATTGGTGCCGCATGTAGATCCGGTGACCGTCCAACCAGTCGAACCATTTGCGTTTGTCGCCCTTGGCTTTTTGAATCGTTTCGTGATGCTCGCAGATCGCCATTGCGCATTCGGTGGAAGTCATAGGCTGCGCAAACCGGCTAAATCGCGCATCGAAAACGTTTGGCATCTGAAGGTCGACTTCGCCCAATCGTTGGCGAGTTTCTTCATAGCGTCGATCGAGGGCATGAACCGATTGCGCGAAATCATCGTCCCGGCCAATCGACGTGATTTCGAAACCGCGCGCATCGGGCAGGGCAGCTTCCGCCCGCAGAATGTCAAAAGCATCTTCCAGCCCGCGGCAAACCTGCTCGTAAGTGCGAATTGCTTCCAATAACGGTGCGTACTCAGGCCGTTCTTTCTGCAGTCGGTTGTGCAACGGTTCTTCGGCAAAATCCTCTTCGCCAAATCCCTTTTGAAGACGCCAAATGGTCGGTAGGGCGTGGAGCGAACGATCGTCAGCCGCGTGCAAGAGTTTCTTTAGGAATTGCTTTTCTTCGCGTCTCTTTCTCACTTGATTCGATGGATCAAATGGAGAAACGGCATCCGCAAGTTCGGACCAGTCGTCCATGCTCCAGCCCGTCCGAGTGCGTGCAGGCGACTTGGATAGGCTCTGTTTGACAGCCCTACGCCACTTGTTCAGCAGCGGACGGCAATTATCCAGTCCGGCGTAGCCCATGTCTCGCGCCCACGCATCCGCCAACCGTTCGCATTCGGGTCGCGGGTCAAGATGCACGTTGACGAGGCCCAAATGAATCGCGAGCCGTTTGTAGACTCCATGAAACCCGAAAATCCGCGGAGTCTTTAGGTAACTTCGCCCGTCGAGATACCCATGCTCAGCGATCGCCCGCCGCGTGACCAACGTGCCAGGCACGCGGCGCAACTCTGGGTCGTTGCCCATGGAGCGAATAATTGCCTCGACAACCAGCCATTCCCAAACCAGAAAAGGCGATTCGTCCGGCTGCTCGGGATCGCCCTCAAGTCCCTCGGTGACCAATGAACCCACGGCCATGGCGGTGAGAAACCGGACACGCTGCATCCGCTCGCGCACGGCCGGCACCAGCCGCGTCGCAAGCTGGTCCGCAATCTGATAAAGCCCCAGCGGATCCAACGTACCTTCGCTGGTCCCCGGCGGATCGTAGTTTGTGAGGAATGGGATTGCAGACATGAATATGGCCTATGGGGTACGACTCATAGTTTATCGCTCAAGATTCTCCAAGCAAATCCGTAACCGCGAAGGGGACGAACTTCGTGAGCGACTTGGCGCGGCACTTCGGCCGCGTCACGCACTTGATTGAAGGTCGCGGTTTCGCGTTCGCCGTTTGCGTCGCGCCGGGGCGTTTTTTTGTAGGAGGAATTTGCAATGGACCTACTTGTCGCCGCATTCGTTCCGTTGTTCTTCATGTTTTGCGTTTTCTGGTTATTGGCGCATCTCGTGGTACTCCGGGCGCCAAAGAACTGCCGACAATCTGCCGACGACGATGAGTGCTGGACATCGCTGCGGAACGGATTCTTCGTGCCGGTCGATGATATCCGTGATCTGTTGCCACCGGTTGCCGAAAGGCCGCGGAACTCGTCGGCAGCGCCGGATGACCGTGCCGGTGATGGCTTCGATCCAGTCGCGCGCGAATCCGGCGTGGTTGAGTCCGGTTTGCGGAACTCAGCGCTCATGTCGTCTCGTACGGTTCTGGCAACGCAATCCGCTTCGTAGATCATGCCAGCTCCGCGATCGGGTCGGGACGTCGCTTCGAGATCCGTTCAATCGCGATGGGACGCACTGACGAACGTGGCAATTCGCACGGAGCAGAAATCTCCACCACTTCCAACGCCAGGTCGGGGCGGCGCCGGGCTCGTGGTGGCGAAGCATCGTGATTGGCGAACGAAACCACGGCATGCTGAATCAGTTTCACGACGTTCTTGCCTGTCGCGACCGCGTGCTTCATTAACGCAAAGTCGATCTCTTCAGGAATGTCGATTTCGTATTTCATCAACTTCGGTTTCTCACAATGCCTCGATCGATCAACAAGAAGGTGGCCATCCGCCAGTTCGTACTTGGGAGGACTTCGTCATTTTAGCATGTCCACGCTCCCACTTGGATACCGGCGAACTTGGCTTCCCGTGTGTTTCGGTGCGGTCGCGAGGATATTGGGTGTCTGGGATTCAATCCGCTTTAGGGACTCGACCGCTGGTCACCGATGGCGCATCTGGACGTTGCCGGTGCTGTGCGGGATATCTTCACGGCCATCTTTCCGGAACTGGGTGACATCCAGGGAGAGCGCATCCGCAAAGCGATCAAGGACAGTTTTGTCGAACACGGCTGGGGCGATGCGTCGATGGATCAATCCGAGTTGCCAGAGCCGCCGTTTTCGCGGTTTGTCGAGATCTTGCGTGCGGCGCCGAAACCGGATCGCGGGTTGAAGACGTTGTTGTCGCGGCTGGAAGAACTGGATGACTACGGCTTCTTCCAATCGGCGGACGTGCAGGAGAGTCTTTGGGACAGCAAGCAACCGGTGGTCCTGCGAATTCACTCGACGCAGAACGACAACCTGCAAAAAGCCTTTTCATCCTTGGTTTTTTATGGACTTTACAAGGACATGTTCCGTCGGGGGCCGCGCGACCGCATCACACACGCGCTGATCTTCGACGAAGCCCATCGCGCGGCGCGGCTGCAGTTGATTCCCACGATGGCGAAGGAGTGCCGCAAGTACGGCATTTCGCTCGTCCTGGCGTCTCAAGAGGCCCGCGACTTCAACGTCTCGCTGTTTTCGGCAATCGCTAATTACCTGGTCCTGCGACTCACCGAGGCGGACGCCAAGGTTTTGGCGAGAAATGTTGCCAGCTCCGATCAGGAACGCACACTGATCGACCGCATCAAACAGATGGACCGCTTCCGGGCCTACTATTGCTGTGAAGGTCAGAAGAAACCGGTACCAGTGGCCCTGGATCCCTGAGTTTCGTTTTCCCATGGCGGTTCATTCGGCTGCAGGGACGCAACTCATTGATTATCGGCGGTGGGACGTTATCCCTGGATGATGCCGCGTCGAACTCGAATTGGTCCTGCCGGAACCTGCTTT
>JAQBZS010000453.1 GCA_027622115.1 Planctomycetota bacterium
CTCACGCTCACGCTCACGCTCACGCTCACGCTCACGCTCACGCTCACGCTCACGCTCACGCTCACGCTTTGCGTGTTGTGGGTCGGGAGTGAAGTGCGCGGACAACTTCCGGAATCGCCGCCGGACGAGCATCCTTCAACGCAGTTGCCCAAACACGCGGTCGCGCAGTTGGGCGGATCTCGGTTTCTGGTCGACACCTCGCAGCCGAGTCGCTTGATTGTCTCACCGAACGGCCGATTCATCGCGACACTCGCGCAAGCGAAGTACGGCATGGTGCGAACCGGATTGCAGGTGTTCGACGCGAGATCCGGTCGGTCAATTCGGACCAAGAACATTCCCAGCGACTGGGTCTTGGGTTTCGCTTGGCACAACAACAGCCGCGACTTCGCCGTCGTCGTGAAGGGTCTCAAACAATCGACCGTGCGGTTATGGATCGGCGATGCGGAGTCCGGTCCTCGCAAACCGGGGCCGGTGTTTCAGTACGAAGTCGATGACATTGGATGGTCGTCGGACGGCAATCAGATCGCGGTCGCCACCAAAGACAAAAAGATCACGGTAGTCGATGCGAATTCGCTGAAGCCGATTCGCGAGTTGGACGCCGCGTGCTGGTCCTTGTGCTTTTCAAACGACAGCAGGCTCCTGGCATACGGCAAGGACGAAGTTGTGGTCCAAGATGCCCGCAGCAGCCGACGCGACGCCGCGTTTCAAATCCCGAAGAGTGTGGGCAACGTGTATTGCTTGCGATTCAGTCCAAACGACCGAATGTTGGCGATCGGAAGCCAAACCGGCTTGTATCTCTGGGATCGCTCGGAGAAGTCACTCATCGAATTGAAACACGGCGACAGCCAGCCCGACGACGCGAAGAAATCCGACGCCACCAAGCGGAAGATTTCCCCCGCGTTCAATTCCGTGTGCTTCTTTGACGGCGGTCGCAAAGTTGCGGCGAGCATCGGATTTGGAAGCAACCGCACTGGGATTTGGGACGTGGCGTCACGGAAGCTCGAACACGTCGTCGAAGGACCACAGGCCTGGGCGGTCGACGCGGAGCCGACTTCGAAGCAATTCGTGATTGGCGCCTATCGCCTGGTATTTTGCGACCGAGACGGTCGCGTGTTCTTCCCCAAGGCCCACGTCAACGGCATCGTTTCATTGATCGCATTGCCCAACGACGGGTTAATCAGTTGTGGCCGAAATTGTGCCATTCACGAGTGGAACACCAAGACGTTGACTCATGTGAAGCGGATCGAGTCCGACTTGCGGGTTCGGTCGGCGGCACACGATGGCCGGTCACTGCTGAGCGTGTCAATGAATTCACCGGGTATCGAAGTGCGGAACACAACGACCGGGGCCGCCGTCTGGGAATGGGCGGACGCGAAGAAACCAAGTAATGATGCGGTCGTTATCGAATTCACATCGGTCGCACCGCTTTCCGACAAGATGATTGCCACCGGCGAATTTCAGGGAGCCGTTCGGTTTTGGGATACGAACAGTCCGCCGCCGATCCAGCCTCCGCCAGCCTTAATGGTTTCGGCATCGCCGGAAGAGCCCAAATTTACGCTTTCGGACAGCTTCTGGACTCAGCTCAAGACGTCTCCCGACGGCAAGTGGCTAGTCGCTTGGACGATTCCCAGAACCACGGTCACGATGATCGACGTCAAGACTCGGCAGATCAAATGGTCGCGAAGCTTCGGCAACATCTTCATACCGCAAGTTGAATTCATCCCTCGCAAGAAGTGCATCGTGGTGACCACGAATCGCGGCTTTCAGTTTCTGGAAATTGCTACCGGAAAGCCGCTGAAGCAAAGCGTGGTCGAGTGCGATAGCTGGACGACTGCTTTGGCCGTTTCACCATCCGGCAATCGATTGGCCGCCGTGATTCATTTGGCCAACGCCTCGATTGCGGATCCCGCTGGCGAGCGATTGCTTCAAGTTTGGGATGTCGAAACCGGAAAGGTGGTGGCAAGTTTTCGCGGGCATGAAGCAGTCGTGCAAAGTCTGACGTTTTCGATGGACGAGCGATTTGTCATTTCCGGCGATGAAGAGTCGCGAATCTTTGTGTGGTCGCTGCCCTAGACTAGACTAGACTAGACTAGACTAGACTAGACTAGACTAGACTAGACTAGACTAGACTAGACTAGCAGGATTCTCGCAGCTCTCGATCAAGACGCGGCCGTGACCGCGATGTGCTCCGCTTGGTCGGGGTCGGTCGAGGGATAATCGCTGCGGAAATGGACGCGCGACTTTCTCGTCTCGCTTCGGCGGCGGCGACCAGCAAGCGGCTGACCAGCAACATGTTTTGCAACTCCCAAGCCGCCCGACTCGCGAATTCTCGCGTGCCGACGTAACGGTCCCAGAATTCGACTTGTTCCAAGGCCGCGTCCAGCATTGCCTTTTCTCGGCGAATGCCCACGTTGCGCCACATCAGTCGGTGATCTGCCAACCCCGGCCACCCATCTCGACAACAATCACTGGATACATTCTTGAACGCGCACTCAGTCCAACGGGACGATCTCGACATGCATGTTGTCGGTGTCGAGCGTTGCCACCGTTGGCTTGCCGGTCACCCAGCCGCAACATTCACCGGGATTCAGGTGCAGCACGCCGCCGCGTGTTTCGTTCACGATTTGATGCGTGTGTCCGTAAATGATGGCGCGTACGTTTTCGATCGGTGGATGTGTTTCATCGGGCGGGTAGTGGTCGAGACTGATGCAAATGCCGCCGACTTCCACCAGCAAGGGACCATCGACAATTTGTGGTAACAGAACCTTCAGGCCGTTCCGCTCGCCGTCGTTATTGCCGTAGACCACGTGCAGCGGTCCCTGCCAATCCAACACCGCCTTGGCCGCGAACGGTGCAATGATGTCTCCCGGATGAATCAGGACTTCGATGCCTTCGCGCACCAATCGGTCGACTCCGGCATGGATGCGGTCCAGGTGATCGTGACTATCGGATAGGATGCCGAGTAGCATCGGTGCTCCTTGTGGCTCAAGAGTTATTCCGGCGACGTCTCGGTTGCTTCGAACCGGTTGCCGTCCGTTCGATCGCGGCAGCGTGGGCTGTCCCCACACGTGAATCAAGTCTGGAGTGCGTCATGAAGTCTCCCCAATCGTGCGTCTTGCTCGTGTTGCTGTTGCTCGTTCCAACATTGGCGCTGGGCGATGGAAAGGTCGTGCCACCGCGAAACTATCAGGGGTCGCTCGAAGAGAAAGCTCAAGAAGCCATCATCATCTTTCACGGCTCGGATGAACCCGAAGAAGCCACAGAAGACTTGATTCTCAAAATCCAAGTCGCGGGAGAGACCGACAGTTTCGCTTGGATTGTCCCGTTTCCCCGCAAGCCCACCGTGAAGGAAGAAAGCGACACGCTGTTCCAAGAGTGCTTTCGCTACGTCGAAGCCCGTCGCGGTCATGCCGGCGGTTCGAAGGGCGACGCCAAGAACGAAGCTGAACCGGCAGCCGCCAAGGACGATGTTAAGGTCAAAGTGCTGTCGCGCGAGATCGTGGGCAAGTTCGATGTGGCCGTGGTTCAGGAAGTGCAAGCGGGAACGCTCAACGCCTGGTTGGTCGAGAACGGCTATCAATCGCTGGACAATGCCGAAGACGTGCTGGAGTTCTATCGCAAAAAGCAATACGTGTTTGCGTGCATCAAGGTCGATGCGGATCAGCTTGCCACGCGCAAGGTCGTGGATTTGCACCCGCTACGATTCAGCTTCAAAACGGGTGGGAAAGACGGCATTTACTTTCCCATGAAACTCACCGGTTTGCAGTCCGAACGATTCGATGTGAATCTGTATGTGTTCTATCGCTATTGGCTCAACGACAATCTCTCGAAATTCGGATATGTCCATCGCGGATTCCGATTGCGGCATCGAGATTGGGATTCGGACGAATGCGTGGCCAACGGCGGCAAGGCCTTCACTGATCCGGAGAACGATCCTTACCTGCGGCGCTACAGTCATTTCTTCCCCACGGTGACGAAACTGTTACAGAAGCTGCATCCGGGTGAGCGATACTATCTCACAAACATCCAGGCAACTCGCCTCAACCCGAAAGACGTGCGAGATTGGAGCGACGACCTGTGGATGTTCCCCTATTACACGAATCCTGATTTCGTTCCGCACGATGCTCGCGCCGGCGGACCGGCTTCGGCTGCGTGGCCGGGTTTACAAGTCGCCGGACCTGGGGGTGACGGCTTTGCAAGTCCGCTGTCGTGGACTCCACCGTTTTCAGTTCTCATGATGGCGGGTGTCGGCGTGGTATTGATCGGGCTGGGCGCGGTTGTGTTGTATGTCACGCTGCGACGACGATCCGACCAACAGATCGACGGCTGACCGAGCGGTGGCGATCGAGGTATTGATTTCGATAACAACGAGGTACGAGATGTCCCGTTCCCTGCGATTGTTGACGTGTGCGATGTTGCTGTGCTCGCTAAGTCCGGCGATGTCGAACTTGGTCCTCGGCTGTCCATTTTGTCCGCCGGCACAACAAACTCTGAGCGAAAAATTCTCGGATTCCGACGCGGTGTTGTTGGCACAATGGGTCAATTCGAAGCGCGGCTCGGAAGGCGAGCAAGGGCAGACGACATTCAGTATCACGCAAGTCGCGAAGGGTGACGCCGCCAAGTTCAAACCCAACACCAAGCATGTGTTCGGCCGCTTCCGCGACGGCAAGGTCGGCGACCTATTTCTGTTGATGGGCGTGGAAAGCAAACAGGGCGGCATCGAATGGGACACGCCGCTGGAGATCACCGAGACGGGCTTCCAATACATGCTGCAAGCTCCCGCCGGCGAGTCTCCCGTGGTGCAGCGACTGAGCTATTTCCTGAAATTCTTGCAATATCCCGACCCCATGATTTCAAACGACGCGTACATGGAATTCGCCAAAGCGTCTTATGCGGACGTGGCGCTGATCCGCGACAAGCTGTCCGCGAAAAAGCTTCGCGAGTGGATCGGTTCGACGGAAGTTGCCGCCACGACTCGGCGAGGTTTATACGGCATGATGCTGGGACTGTGCGGCGGCCCGGACGATGCGGAGTTCATGCGCGAGCTGATCGTCAAAGAGACCGACGACTTTCGGCTGGGGATCGATGGCGTGATGGGCGGCTATTTGTTGCTGGTCGGCGATCGCGGCGTCGACGATATCGAACGCACGAAACTTAAACGGCTCGACATTCCCTTTAGCGAAACGTATTCGGCGATGCAGGCCATTCGGTTCATTTGGGACTACGGCGAAAACCAGGTGTCTCGCGACCGTCTGAAAGTGGCCATGCGGGTGTTGCTTGATCAGCCGAAGCTCGCGGAAATCGTGATTCGCGACTTGGCACGTTGGAAGGATTGGTCCGTGCAGGATCGCTTGATGACGTTGTTCGACACCAAGGGCTACGACAATCGCTTCACGCGCCGAGCGATCGCGGCCTACATGATCGCGGGCACTCGCGATGTCCCGAAAGATGCCGCCGCCAAAACGCCACCGCACGCGGATGCGGCGAAGAAGCACTTGATGACGCTTCGCGAAAAGGACGATCGCATCGTGAAAGAAGCTAAGGACTTGTTCTTTGACTAATTGGACAGCGCCACTTCGGCGTGAACGTCGCTCGGTTACCGCACGCCGTAGGCACGCGCGTTTGTGGACATCTCGCGGTCGAAACTACCAAGAACTGATGAGACGCGTTTTCACTCCCTCAAACGCGCGTGCCTACGACGGCGTGCGGTTAAACGAGCGAACGCCAAAGTGGCGCTAAGACAGTGTCGTTTGTGCTTCCCGTTGGTCGAACAGAATCATGAACAGCAATCGTTGGTGATGAGCGTCCGAAACGGGATCATGCGGGCAGAAAGGTCGGATCAGTCAACTTAGCGAACACGCCGGTTTCCATCGTTCATCGCCCATGTGAATAGGCCCCGGAAGGGGGCGGGAGTCTTTTTCGCTTGTGGATTTTCTAAATTCGGGGAGTCGCTTCGGCGAAAAGACTCCCGACCCCGTGGATGTTCGACCGCATCGAAAATCTCGCATGATCACAAACACTCTTCAGACGGATTGTGGGCTCGTCGAATACACCGAATCCGGTTCCGGTGAAGTGATTCTGTACTTTCACGGCACGGGCCTCACCGGCGACACCATGATGTCCTTCGAGCTTCCCTTGGTGGAATCCGGGTTTCGGCTGATCATTCCTAACCGGCCGGGATATGGAAGTACCCCGCTGTCCGAGCACCGCTCGGCTACCGACTGTGCGGATGTCGCCGCCGCGCTGCTGGTATGAGGAACTCGCCGGGCAGGAGTCAGAGCCCTCGTAGTCGCGAAGAAACCGGTGAAAGCCGGCG
>JAQBZS010000454.1 GCA_027622115.1 Planctomycetota bacterium
CGCTCTGGCGAGCGTGGCTACGGATGAAGCCTCCACGCTCTGGCGAGCGTGGCTACGGATGAAGCCTCCACGCTCTGGCGAGCGTGGCTACGGATAAGCCCGAGCAGATCGTTACGGATGTCACGGTCAAGACGATCGATCCGGATGGATCGACCGTATCGGAGATCGTCACCCGGTTGAATGCAATCCTCGGTTCAGGCATCTTGCTCGCGACGTCGACACGCGAAATCACAATCTCGAAGGAGATCTCCCGATGAGCCAAATCACACGACGAGACGCAATTGCCTCCGCGATCGGCATTTCCGGCGGACTCGCAATTGCAAATCCACTTCACGCGGACCCATTGCCCGAGCCGGACGCAAAAACTCCGGCAGCGCCCGCCAAGAGACGCCCGAATCGGATCGCCGTCTCCACGTATTCGTATTGGCGGTATCGGCGTGATTCGAAGCTCTCGATCGAACAATGCATCGACCTCGCGGCCGACGCGGGATTTGACGGTGTCGAAATCTTGCACGTCCAAATGCAGTCCGAAACCAACGCCACGTTGCAACGTTTGAAGCAACGTGCGTTCAAGCACGGGCTGGACTTGTGCGGTTTTTCGACGCATCAGTCGTTTGTGTCGCCGGATCTCGAATTCCGCAAGAAGAACGTGCGGCACACCATCCACTGCATCGAACTGGCCTATGCGTTGGGGATCCCCACCATCCGAGTCAACACGGGTCGCTGGGGCACATCGAAGAACTTCGACGAACTGATGAAGAACAAGGGCATCGAGCCTCGATTGCCGGGACACACGGATGACGAAGGCTTTAAGTGGGTGATCGACGGGCTCACGGAATGTCTTGAAGCGGCGGAACGCTGCGGCGTGGTGCTGGGCTTGGAAAATCACTGGGGGCTCGGCCGCACGGCGGACGGCGTATTGCGAGTCGTCAACGCGATCAATTCGCCGTGGTTGCAAGTCACGTTGGACACGGGCAATTTCCTGGAACGGCAATACGAGCAATACGAACAATTGGCTCCGAAAACCGTTTACGTTCAGGCCAAGACATACCACGGCGGCGGCACCTGGTACACGCCCGACATCGATTACGAACGCGTGGCCGCGATTCTTCGCAAAGTGAATTATGGCGGCTACATCTCGCTGGGATTTGAGGGCCAGGAAAAGCACGAGACGGCAATTCCCAAGAGCTTGGCACTGATGCGTCGCGTATTTGGTTGAAATTCGCCGTGGACACGCGTGCGGTTTGGGAATTTGTGGCGACTCATTCCGCCCAATGCTTGACGTCCGCAATTTGCCCCCGAACGCTCGGTGGTCATGCAATGAGATCAAACGCGCCTACATGCGTAGAAAAACACTTCCCACTAGTTCCAAGTTTTCTTCCGACTCCAGTGATTTCGAATGGAATTCGTACGACTGCACGATGATCGAAGAGTCTGACTGGCGAGGGTGGCTACGTTTGAACGCTCAAGGTAGCCGCCGTCGCCAGACGGTGGTTTTGCAGCGCGGGCTCCACCGTCTGGCGACGGCAGCGACGTTCTCATGAAAATCACGATCCGGTTGACGGCTTCGGAAAACTGAATTCCTCGATCGAAGCCTGTTTCATAGTGGCGTAACCGGGCGCGGTCGGCGGAATGTAGTGGCCGTTCCGCATCGTGATTGGATCGACAAAGTGCTCGTGCAGATGGTCCGAATACTCGGTGATCCGATCCTCCAATGACGCGGACACGCAGACGTAATCGATCACCGACAAATGCTGCACGTATTCGCACAGCCCGACTCCGCCAGCGTGCGGACACACAGGAACACCCAACTGCTTGGCGATCAACAGCACCGCCATGACTTCGTTCACGCCGCCGAGACGACAACTGTCGATCTGGCAGATTTGCAGCGCGTCGGCTTGCATGAATTGCTTGAACATCACGCGGTTCTGGCACATTTCGCCCGTCGCCACTTTGATCGGTGATACGGCCTTCGCGATCGCCGCGTGGCCGAGAATGTCGTCTGGACTGGTCGGTTCCTCGATAAACCACGGCTTGAATTCGGCCAACCGCTGCATCCATTCGATCGCCTGATTCACATCCCAGACTTGGTTGGCGTCCATCATCAGCCGATTATCCCAACCGATTTCCTCGCGGATGATGCGAGATCGACGCACATCGTCTTCCACGTCTCGGCCGACCTTGATCTTAAAATTGCGCCAGCCCTGGGCCATCATCGACCGGCACAGATCGCGAAGTTTGTCGTCCGAATAACCGAGCCATCCGGCCGAAGTTGTGTAAGACGGATACCCCGTTCGCTGCATCGTGGCGATTCGGTCGGCCTTGGTGGATTCGTTCTCCCGCAGAATGTCGATGGCTCGTTCGGGAGTGACGACGTCGGTGATGTAGCGAAAGTCGATGCACTTCACGAACTCTTCCGGCGACATCTCGCACACGAGCTGCCACAGCGGTTTGCGTTCGACCTTGGCGTACAGATCCCACACCGCGTTGACGATGGCGGCGGTGGCAAGATGAATGACTCCCTTTTCCGCGCCGACCCAGCGTAATTGGCTGTCGCCCGTGATTTTCCGCCAGAACGCCCCCATGTCGGCCGCGATCGACTCCAACGATTCACCAACCACGAGGTGTTGCAAAGACTCCATCGCGGCAACGCAAAGTTCGTTTCCGCGACCGATGGTAAACGTGAGGCCGTGGCCTTCGAGTCCGTCATGATTGGTCGACAGGATGCAATACGCGGCCGAGTAAGCGGGATCGGGATTCATCGCGTCCGATCCGTCAAGCGTCTTGGATGTCGGGAAGCGAACGTCGCACGTCCGCAGTCCAGTGATGCGTGTGTTGTTCATGTTGTTCATTCGAATGGACTGGCTCTACCGTTTTCCATGTGAAGACCCCCGTCCCCTCGAGACAATGGTCCCAAGCTTCGGCGATCAATGGATTGCGGCGGCGTGTTCAAGTTCGCGGGCTTGCGCGGCGGACGTGTCCGTGGCCAGCGTGAGGTTGACGCTCCAACGGCCGTTTTCCGGGGCCATGAATTGCCAGTGCGGAATCACGGCGGCACTTTGATGCACTAGCTCGAAACCGCCTTCCGACTGGCTGATCGTCTGGATCGGCAACGTCCAGAAGCGAGTGGGCTTGTCGATCTGAATGCCGACGTCGATGCCCATCCACTCGTCGATCAATCCCAGCCGATCGATGGGGTTGTCGATTGATTGGATCGCGTCGGCTTGGCCGAGCTTGCGACCGCTGGGCGAATAGAAGTAACGGTCGTCCAATCCACCCGGAATGCCCGCGAAATTCATTTCCACGGCGAAGTGGAAGGCGACTCCAGGCGGCAGGTGTTCCAGCAAATAGGCGATTTCGAGTTGCCCGGATTGCTCGGCATTGAGTGCGACGGTCTTCGTGATCCGAATGCGATAAGGGCCGGCCTGGCCTTCACGTGACATGATCGCCTCCACTCGATCATCCGAACGACGGAGCTTTGTGTCATACACACCCGTCACGAAGTCACCTACACCGCCGTGGCCGGCTTGGAAGGTCTCCAGCGTGGCGTCGGGATGCAGGAAGTGGTCCACCAGGCTTTTTCTCGGCCAGTTGTCGTAGGCGATTTTTTTATCGAGATCCGGCTGCTTGAAATGCACCGAGTCGTGGATGCTTTCGATCGCTTCGCCGTCCTTTTGCGATTTGACGTGCCGTGCCGCGTTGCGGACGGTGTCGTGATACGGTTCCTCGCGGCGGTTCAGCGTGGCCAACAGATTGTGTCGAATGCCGCGGACGTCGAGTTCATAGAGGTGACCGCCCATGGCCGGTGAGAGGTACGCGGCGATGCGGTTGCTGGAAATGCGGATTTCTTTACGGGCGTCCAAGTTGAAGTCGTCGGCTTCGATGTGCAGCCAATTGCCTTCGCGTCCGCTGGCGGCTTCCAGCAACGTGTCGGCGGCGATGAGATTCGCATAAATCGCGTTACGCAGGTGCGGTAAGTACAGGCCGCCAAATGCCCCGTGCCAGTAGGGACAATTGCATTGGCCGCGGTACAGATGCGTGCGGGCTTCGTTGATCAGGTTGGCGTTGTCGGGATCGATGCCGTTCGCCGTCATGGATTCCAGCTTTTGGCTGATCTCCATCATGCGGGCGTACATGTCGTTGCTTTCGGAGTACTTCACTCGGAAGTTCCGCCAAAAGCCGCCCCGAACGAAGGGCATGATTTGTTGAAAGCGTTCGTCCTCTTTGTTGGCGTGAATGATGTTGTGGAATTCGGTCTGCTTGTCGGCGGGCAGAGCCCACTCGGTCATTTCGCGATAGCTGCAATCCGGCAAGTACGTCTTGCCCAGCGGAGCCACTTGATCAACGACATCGGCGAGAGTCGAAACCTTGAGCCAATCGCCGTTCTCCGCCAGGGCATCGAAGAAGCGACGAAGCCAGCCGTCTTGATAGACGTGCTTCTTGGTATTGGGCCAGGTCCCGAACTTCTCGCCGTCGTCGCCGAAAGTCACAATCGGGTTCGGAAGCCGATTCGCGATGTCTCTCAGATGATTGATCGTCTCTTCCACCGGGCGGAAAGGAATCGTGTACCGCATGAATTCGCTGCCGGGGAAAATCTTGAACAGTCGGCCTTCATCCTCGGTGAGGTAGTAGCCGTGCAGCGAATCGCCTGCGTGACCCGCCGCCTTGAAGTGGTAGTCGTCGAGCACCGTGTATTCGATGCCGGCCGCCGCCAGGTCGCCTGCGAAGGATTGCTCCCAGACTCGTTCCGGCACCCACATGCCGCGAATTGTCTGGCCGAACAGATTCCGCAAGAAATAGGAATAGGCCTGAATTTGGCCGACGAGGTCGCGACGCGGGATGCAGGCCAAGATCGGTTCGTAAAACGGACCGCCCAGGATTTCGAGTTGGCCACGTTCGACCAGCGATCGCAGGCGGTCGATGTATTCGGCGCGGTGGTCGACCAGCCATTCCATCAGGCTGCCGGAGACGTGCAACGAGATCGGGATCGTGGGGTACTGCTCCAACAGGTCGAGAAACGGCTCGTAGCTATCACGACACGCTTCCTCGAAAACGTGATCAAAGTTTCCGACGGGTTGATGATTGTGGATCGTGAGAACGAGCCGAACTTGAGCAGACATGAGTAAGTCCTTCCTTCTTCCGTGAAGCGAGCGCGCTCTTTCACAGTCACACTTCGATCTTCCGGAGAAACTCGGCCGCCTCTTCCGGGAGTACTGGGTTGATGTAGAACCCGGTGCCCCATTCGAATCCGGCGATACCCGTAAGTCTCGGGAAAATCTCAATGTGCCATGAAAAGTATTTAAGTTCAGGTTGATCGAACGGTGCGGTGTGCAAGATGTAATTATACGGCGGGTCGTCCAAAGCAATCTCCAGCTTCAACAACACCGTCTTCATCACCACACCGAGATCCTCGATCTGTTGACGTTGGATGTTTTCGTAATGGCTGGAGTGATGCTTCGGAAGAATCCACGTCTCGAAGGGAAATCGGCTGGCATAGGGGCAAAAAACCACAAAGTTTGAAGTTTCCAAGACAATTCGACTGCCGTTTGCCAATTCCTGCTGAATCATGTCCTCGTAAATCGACCGGCCGCGATAGTTGAAGAACTCCAAAGCCCCGTTCATTTCTTCGCTGACGGTGATCGGCACAACGGGGTTGACGATGAGTTGCGAGTGACTGTGTTCCAGCGACGCGCCGGCCATCGCGCCCTTGTTCTTGAACACCAGCCCGTGGACCAGCCGGGGGTCTTTCTTTAGATCGACCAATCGGTCTCGGTACACCCAGAGAACTTCGCGGATATTGTCGACCGAAAGCCGCGACATATTCGATTCGTTTTGCGGGCATTCGATGATGACTTCGTGCGCGCCGATCCCCGTCATCAGGTCATAGATGCCGTCGCCGCGGCGTTCGAGTTCTCCCTCCACGGACAGCGCGGGAAACTTGTTCGGGACGACGCGGACTCGCCAACCCGGTCCGTTGCGCGGCGTGCCGGCTTCGCGATAGGCCAGGATCTCCGGCGGGGTGGCGGATTCATTCCCTTCGGCGAACGGGTCGAATGCATGCGCGGTGCGTTCAAAGTTGTGTTCAAAATCCTGAGGACGCTTCACGCGGTCCGGGGCGATGATCACCCACCGACCGACGATCGGATCCTTCCTGAGTTCGGGCATGTTGGTCTCCGCGATTTGCCTGATGAAACCTTCAAGTACACGGGACCATTGTCCCGTGAAGGCACGCGACCATTGTCCCGTGACCGCTCGGGACAATGGTCCCAAGCTAGAAGCTATCTGAAAAAGGGGTCTGACCCTTTGGAG
>JAQBZS010000455.1 GCA_027622115.1 Planctomycetota bacterium
GATTGAGATGCGTGTCCCACAGAGTGTTGTAGGTGAGGACGCCCTGCCGTGCTTCATGCATCAACACGTCAGTCACGTTAATAAATTCAATGCCGTGTTCTCCGCAAATTCGTTGCAGGTATTGTGGCAGGTCGGATGGCGACCAGTTCACAACTTCGACCGGTGCATTGTCTCGGAATTCGAGAAACTCGCCGAGGACTCGTCGCTTCACGGGCATAAAGACAAACCATGGCTTGATGTCGTGTTTGACGGCGGTCTGAGCCCATTCCGCCAAAGCGGACTCGATCAATTCCTTAGTCGACTCGGTCAGGTCGGACTCGTTCGGCGGGTGGTACAGCGCGGACACTCGGGTGCGTTTCGAGCCGACCACGAAATCTGCGTTGTGGGTGGTCACGGTTCCATTGACGGCTCGCGGAAATCTGGCCGACACGGCTCGCGACACCGCTCGCAGAAACGACGGTTCCCGATACTGCGAGATGTCGCGGACACTGCGAACACCCGTCGTTTCGAATTCCGTGCGACGTGCCGCTTCCAGCAACATGTCGTCGATGTCGTTGCCTTCAAAGAAGCAGAGAAATGCGTCCGACGTGTTGGGCGACTTTCCGTATTCGCTCAGATAGCAATTATGCGTCAGCGTGCCGGTGTACGAGACTCCTAGATTCTTCACCGGCCGGCCGAGCAACCGACCGACCTGTGTCGAAACCAAGTGCTCGTAGGGCAGGTAGCCGATTTCCGTGAAGGAATCCCCAACGAATACCAGATTCCAATCTTGGAGATCGGTGGGATTGCGAAACCCGAATTCGTCGTAATGCACTTTCAGCGGCGATTCATGGGGATAGGCATCGGTCTCGGTGGCGTTGATTTTCTGCATCATGGCGGTCAACACGGTGCCGCGCCACACGTCCGGCCCCGGACGTCGAAAGTACGCGTTGCCGACGGGCTCGATGGGTTGTCGATAATAAATCGGAGTCGCCCGCCAAGCTCGGTCCGCGAAGTTGAAGTCGTACCCGGACGCGTGCCCGGTGACTTCCGCTAGGCACACGCACACAAAAATCATGATCGCCATGACGGACAGCCCAATACCGGCGGCCGGAAGCCTTGGTATCAGCAACCCCCAAACGGCGTACACGGCTCCGATGAGCACCATTAATTGCTGAGCCCCGCCGAAACCGGCTTCACCAACTCCGAACCATTCAAGGGCGCACGCTGCCGTCATCACACTGGCGCCGATCACGATCATCAGTACACGCAACACCCCGACCGCGCGTCTCGTTGAACGTGGGATCGGATTGGCTTGGTGAAACTGAATCGAGTCGGATTTCATGTGATAGGCCCCAAAGTCGGTGAAACACGTTGGAATGCGGTTCGTAAGTGAACACGCAACTCTCATACCTTGCGATGGAGGCATGTGATGCAATTCGACGGGCAAATCCGGAGGCGTGTACTGCTCAACGATACGCAAAGTCAAATTGTGCGAGTCTCGCAACTCGTGACGCGAGCAACCCGAACCGTTGTGTTCGGCCAACTTTAGTGATGCGAAATGGCAACAATGACGGAATTGCGGACCAATCGGTCAAATCGTTTCGTGTTCCGCGAGGTGTCCGTAAACGTCGGAATCCGGGCGGGTATCTCATGACTAAAACGGCAGCACCATCTTCGCCCCCTGTGCCTGCTCCTCGCGGGACGTGATTCGCTCTTCCGGCGGCACTGAAATCCATTTCCAGTTCTCTGCTTTCACTCGAACACAACCGCCGGGCTGATAGCCGGACAGCAACTCCACAAACTTCAAACGCAACTGAACTCCGCTGCTGCCCGTCGGCGGGTCTTTGATGTCCTTCCACTCGACGAGTTTGGCGAACTTCCGATCCGAACGGTGAATCCAGGTGCGACGCGTCTTTTCCGCGACGGCGACTGCGATGCGTTCGTTCTTGTCTCGTCGCAAGTCGTCGATGAGTTCCTGGTCCACTTCGAACAAGGTCAGCGTGACAATGCCGCCGCCGAAGTCGAATACTTCGACGTGATCGATCCAGCCGGGCGTCCAGTGCTGCCGCTCATACTGGAGATGTCGACGTCGCTGCATTTGGGTCGCAAAGCTGCTGCTGACGTCATCGAGCCAAATGTCCCCGACTCCAAATTCCCGCCGCCCCCAACCCTGAGCCCAGGCCAGATTCAACTGCACAATGGTGCCGGGTTTGATATCAGCCAGATCGCTGAGTCGCCGGTCTTTCCAAATGCGAGTGCGCGAATCGATGTCGAACGTATAGGGCGTGTTGATGCCGTCTTTGGTCTTCTTTCCGGTCGGTTCAACATTGAGTTTTTCCTTCTCGACATCGATCGAGACCACTTTCCATGCCTGCCCTCGATGCTGGTAGAAACTGAAATCGTCTTCCAGCGTGATCGCGTGATTCTGCGGAATGGTAAAGCGTTTCTGCGCGTCCGGCAGCGGCGGGATGGTGTCTTCCTCGCCCTGCGGTGGCACAACGAAGTAGCCATGCACATGAGTGCCCAGCGGAACATCGCGAAGTTCCGCGTGGGCTCCGTTGAACCAAACGGTCGCATAAGGCAGCAGAGCGAAGTAGTGCGGCGGGCCGCTCCAGTACCGGCCCTTTTCATCGCCATGCAAACGAATGCCACCGCGGCGATTCACCGGATCGAGATAGACCAGTTCCCCGGCGAGATAATGTCCCTTCTCAACCGGTGCAAACTGGCCGGGCTCGCGAACATCGCCCGCCGGTTCCTGCGCAAAGCTGAGTGACGACAGGCAACACAGAAACACGAGAACTGCGACGTGCCTTTTGGACGGAACGAATCGTTTCATGCCTCGACCTCGGAAGCTGTGCCGTTGCTGTCGGCGAAGGTGTTGGAATCGAGGCCCATTTTCTGAGCCATCGTCAGCAGGAGATTGCTGAGGTGAGCCTTGCTGTTGACGGCGTTGTGGTAGATGCCGCGGTGCTTGTCGTAGCCCTGAAAATCCTTCGTCAGGTTGTAGTCCACATGCCGACCATGCTTGAGCCCCAGGGCCGTGCCACCGGCCAGCACGAGCGGCAGGCTCGCGTTTCCATGACTGTGCCCGTACGCCATCCCGCTGCCGTAAAGTGCCATGGTCGTATCGAGCAGCGGGCCGTCGGCGTCGTGCGTTTCGCGCAGTCGATCGAGAAAGTAGCTGAACTGCTGGAAGTTGAACGAGTCGCTCGCCAACAGGTCGTTCAGCAGCTTGGGGTTCCCGTTGTGATGCGACAGGGAATGTCGATCCTGCTTGATGCCGATCTCGGGGACCGCCGGGCCGGTGCCTTCATTGCCCGTGCTGAACGTCGCCACTCGCGTCATGTCGGTTTGAAACGCCAGCACGATGATGTCGTACATCGTGCGGAGATAGTCGCCGAGTTGCTCCAGCGAAATCGAACGATTCATCTTTGATCGATCTGCCGGTGCAACTTGCGGACGCGGAACATCGAGCCATTTGTCAGCCCGTTCGGTGCGGATCTCGACTTCGCGAACGGACGTCAGGTACTGCTCCAGTCGCCCCTTGTCTGCTTGACCAAGTTGGCGATCCAATTCGCGAGCTTCGTTCAGCACGGCATCCAGAATAGATCCACGCCGTTGCAAGCCGCGTCGCTGCTTTTCAACTCCGCCGGTCGGTTCCTGAAACAGTTCCCGAAAGACGACACCCGGATTCGCCTGCGCCGGCAACTGAATGCCGTCGGCGTTGTACGACAGCGAATGTCCCTGATTGCTCAATTCAATCGACGAGAATCGTGTCTGGGGCGCGGTCACCTGCGCCATGAACTGATCCACCGAAATGGAATTCCGCTCGGCCTGTCCGATCTTCGCGCCCGTCAGCCAGATCGAGCTGCAATTGTGATGATTCCCCAATCCATGTGGATGATACAACCCGCTGATCGGCGTGATGACATCCCGATGCTTCGCCAGAGACGCCAGTGGCTTCGACAACTGGTACTCGGTCCCGGCCGACTTCATCTGATACTCTTGTGTGTTGACTCCATTGGGCAGGTAAATGAACACGCTGCGTCGCGGTCGTGGTCGTTGGTCTGCAGCCAGCAGCGGCTTCATGCAGTCCAGCAAAGGCAACGCGAGCGACACTCCCAAACCACGCAGAACATGCCGCCGATTGAGCAGCCAGTTCTGGGAGAGAAAGTTTGACATGTTCAGTTTCCTGTCAGGGGTTCAATACAACGGCCCGGCGTTCGGCTCGGCACAAGCGTCCGCCGTGACGAGCGATGTCGTCATTCTACCGTGATACAAACGGTTTCATAAAACGAGGAATCGTCTTGCCATGAATCGTAAACCGCTAATCGTACTGTTTGTGCTGTGCCTGGTTCGCTTCTTCGCGAGTAATTCCGCTTTCGGCGACAACTGGCCAGGATGGCGAGGGCCAACGGGCCAAGGGTTGAGCAATGAGTCCGATCTTCCCGTGAAGTGGAGCAAGACGGACAACGTCCGCTGGAAAGTTCCGCTGCCCCATGCAGGAAATTCATCGCCGATCATCTGGGGCGATCGTGTCTTTCTGACTCAGGCGTCGGAGAAAACTCAGCGGCCATTGGAAAATGCCCGTAAGGACACTTCGATCGGCGCATGGGGGGTGTCGGAGAAACGGTCGTTGATCTGCATCCAGCGCACCTCCGGTAAGATTCTGTGGCAGCGCGACGTCGTCTACAAAGAGCCCGAAGTAACGCACGGCACCAATCCGTTCTGTTCGGCCACGCCAGTCACCGACGGCGAACGCGTGATTGCCCATCACGGTTCGGCTGGCCTGGTCTGCTACGACATTCAGGGCAGACTGCTTTGGAATTACGACCACGACAAGCTCCATCATATTTGGGGAAACGCTTCTTCCCCAATTCTCTACGGTGACCTTGTGATCATCTGGTGCGGACCTGGAGACCGTCAGTTTCTGCTGGCAGTCGATCGATGCACCGGCAAGAAGGTCTGGGAGCACGTTGAGCCGGACGGAAACTCGGGCGAATCCGGCAAGCTGCTTGGCACCTGGGCGACACCGATCATCGTGCGAATCGGGGACCAGGATCAATTGATCATGCCGATTCCTTACAAGTTCAAAGCCTTCGCGCCAAAGACGGGCCGCGAACTGTGGGCGAGTGACGACCGCAGAAGTTACGTTTACGGTTCGGCGATCTTCGAGGACGGCGTCGCGGTCAGCGGCAATACCATTTACAAGCTCGGCCTGGAGGGCGTGGTCGAACAGAAACGTCTTCGTAAAGGCCCCGGAAAAGGGCCGCACAGCGGAGTCCTCGCCGGCGGCTACCTCTACGTGGGCGGCGTGGCACCGGCCTGTATTGAACTCGCCACCGGCGACGACGTTTGGAAAGCGCAGATTCAGCAACGGCCGGGAACCACGGAGACGTGGGGCTCAATGGTGCATGCCGGCGACAAGCTCTACTTCACTGACCAGCGCGGAGCGACGCTCGTACTTGCTGCCGGGCCGAAATACCAAGTGGTCGGGTTGAACAAACTCAATGAGCGCACAAACGCATCAATTGCCGTCTCGCAGGGTGACATATTGATCCGCACCTGGAAGCAACTGTGGTGCATTGGCAAAACTTCGGACGAAAAAGATCCCAAGACGCCAGGCGTCACTCCGAGTGGTTCCCAGAACTGACGATAGACACCAGACGACCAGACGGGGCCTTTCGACTCCACACGCATCACTGCTTCACATGTCGAAATCTTGTGGTCGCATGCCGCGGCTTCACCCTACGCAACTTCAACGGGACACGTGATCCTCTCATTCCAAAACGCCACCTGACATGTGCTTGGCCTTCTGCGATGATTTGGGTTGAATTGAAACCGAAACCGATCACTCCCCGAAACAATTTTGGAGTGCACCTCATGTTTTCCGCGCTTGAAGTCGCTCGGTCATCGACGCCCGCTTCTGAGTCTTCCGATCCGATTCCGTCTGACGCGCTTTATGAGGTGATCGACGGAGAAATTGTGGAGTTACCTTCGATGGGCACACGCCAGGAAGTCTTCACCTCGAAAATGCAGGTCCGGGTCGGGCGTCACGTTGACGTGAACAACTTGGGTCATTTCGTCGTGGAGACCCTGTTTGACTTCACGGAACAAGTCGGCCACAAGCGGCGTCCCGATCTAGCATTTGTCAGCAAGGACCGGTGGCCATTGACTCGCGAGCCTCCGGATCGAGACGGCTGGCCCGTTGTGCCCAATCTGGCTATCGAAGTCGTCAGTCGCAGCAACCTCTGGGAAGCCGGATGGGAGAAAATCGCCGAGTACTTCCAAGTCGGCGTCGAACGCGTGTGGGCGATTGGACTCA
>JAQBZS010000456.1 GCA_027622115.1 Planctomycetota bacterium
GTTTCAAACAAGTCGCCGGAATCTGCTCCAGGCCGGGGCAATCGGAATGCTCGGACCTTCGCTGACCAACATGGCGAACGCCGAAATCCCGACAGGAGTCGCTTCCAAGACCAAATCGGTCATCTTTCTCTTTTTGACTGGCGGGATCTCGCACCAAGACACGTTCGACATGAAACCGCTCGCGCCGTTGGATGTGCGCGGCGAATTTCATCCGATCCACACCGCGACACCCGGAATCGAAATCAGCGAACATCTGCCGCTGATCGCCAAGCGGACCAATGACCTGGCACTGCTGCGATCGGTCACAACAAACAGCAGCGGACACGGTCCCGCATGTCACATGCTGCTGACCGGCCGGTTGGATATCCCGCCGGGCCTGAAGACGCCCCCCGATCCGAACGAATGGCCGTCGATCCCGTCTCAACTGACTTACGCATTGCGAGGCAATACCCCACTGCCGCCGGCTGCCGTGTTGCCGCAACCCAGTATCAATGAAGCCGCCCAAGTTCGACCCGGCCAATACGCCGGCAAACTCGGCGCTCTGTGGGAATCGTGGCATATCGATATCGCTTCGAAATGTCCGCTGGGAAACGGGGCTTGCCCGGATTGTTTTCGATTCGATCTGGATGAATTCGAACATGTGCCGGCGACGATCTTCGATACACCGATGCTGACATTGCCCGAAGGCGGCGGCTCGCGATTCAACCGGCGAATCAACTTGCTCGATGAAATTGAAAGCCAACAAACTCGACTCGCACGGAACGCCGAATCCGGAAGACTCGACCGAAATCGACTGCAAGCCATTTCCGTGCTCGGCGATCCGAAGACCAGCCGAGCGTTTGATGTCGAACACGCCGATCCGAAGACGTTGGAGCGTTACGGCAAGAACAAATTCGGGCTGTCGATGCTGATGGCTTATCGGCTGGTCGATGCCGGTGTGCGGTTTGTGCAGGTCAACGTGGGCAAGAATTCCACGTGGGACACGCATCGTCGCAACTTCGTGAATCTCAAGAATAATCTGCTGCCGCCGCTCGACCGCGCCTACACCGCTCTGTTGGATGACCTCAAAGACAGCGGATTGCTCGACGACACACTGGTGCTGTTGTCCGGAGAATTCGGTCGCACACCGAAGATCAACAACAACGCCGGCCGAGACCACTGGGGGCCGGTCATGACATCCGTTTTCACCGGCGGCGGAGTCCAAGGCGGGCAGGTCGTGGGAGCCACCGACAAACTCGCGGCGTATCCCGTCGAGGGCAAGTTGTCGGTCGAGAACCTTTCGGCCACGATGTTTAGTGCTTTGGGCGTACCGCGACATGCGGAATGGCGAGACATCGACGGACGCCCGCACGAGATGTACCGGGCCGAACCCGTGACCGAGATTTTTTAATGGCACGACAGACAAACGTGGAATTGATGAGTCACGACGTCTTCGCCCGCGTCGGCTTGGAGAAGACGCGGCGGATCTTGAACGTGCTCACCGAGGCTCCTTTCTTTTATCGCACCGACGATGTGGACCTGTTCGGCGTCCTGCGTCGATCGGCTGAACTGTTCGAGGACTTCTTCGATTCACTCTTCGGCTGGCGGTTGCACGTCGATTCGCAACTCGCCCGCTTGATTAAGCCCGTGACATGCAATCCGCGACTGACGCCTCGCCAGCGACACGTGTTTCGCATCGGCGGTCGCCACGAGTACGTGATTCTCACGCTGTTGCTCGAATTCCATCAAATGCAGGCGGACCAGCAAAACCTAACGCTCGATGAGTGCGACGAAGTTTGCTTCGTGTTGGCGGACTTCATCGAATTCGTGTTTTCGCGATATCAGGAAGAGTTGGCGGACGACAGTCCCTCGGAAGAGCGGTTGCTGGAAACGATGCGGACGTTGTTCGGCAAACTGGAACAACACCGCTTTCTGGCGGTGCGACAGCGGGTGGATCAGGCGATCGAGGAAGGCCTCAAGATTGGATTCGTCAGAGAACGAGGCTCGGCTGCGTTCTCCGCGCCGCAGGCGTCAGCGTCGATTCTCTACGCCCTGTTACCGGGAATCCGCTGCTATCGACCCGATCGGTTGGTGCCGGAAGACTTCGACGCGAAGGCTGTTTCGTTCAATGCCGAGCCGAAAGGCGGCGACGACACTTCCGCAAACGAAATCACGTCTCACTGACTGTAGCCGCAACTCCACAAAAAAAGCGGCATGTCGAGACATGCCGCTTGATTGCCGCAGAGTTGTTGCGAATCAAGAATCGAGTGCCGTTAGTACGAAAACCCGGTCTTGGTCGTGTAGCACGCGGGTGTCAAAAACGTTGACCCGTAGGACAACGACGTCGGCTTGACGGGTGTCGGATGCGAATGGCCCGATTGCAGGCACTTCTCGCAGCAATGACCGTAGCGATCCAGCAGCGATTTCAGCACGCACGCGACTCGCTTGGCCCGCTCACGCTGCTTGAGTTCCTCAAACTCGTGTTGCAGCACGGCGTTGAACTCGTGGTCAAACCGCGGCGAACGATCGTAGTGGTGGTGAGTATGTGGGGCAGTCAGTTTCCCGCGATCGGCTTCAAAGAACGAGAACATCCCGCGACCTCCTGCGGCGTCTTCTCGCTCCAAGCCCTCAATACGCTCATTCATGCCGGCGATCTGACCATCCAAAGCATCGAGCTTGGAACTCAGGCCCCGCAACAGCTTGACCACTTCTTCTTCCGCATTCACGTTGGCCTGACTGAAGCCACTCGCCAACAAACCGATCCCCAAAATCGTCCACAATCTCATGACTTCTCCTTCAATATGGTGGCTGTGTCGCTGGATTCCAAAATGCTACTGGACAACCTGTCTTCCCCAAGTTGAAACAATCCGTACAATCGTTTCAAGAATGAAGATTACCTAAACCTCCGTTTTTGTCAAAATCCCCCCAATCAGCACTTCCATAAAATTACGCATAACACCTAAACTACCCATCATTACGGTGGGCGCGGATTCGGTTGTGGCTTGGAACTGTCTCGACGGACAGTCAACAAGCTGCGGAGCTGAGAGGGGAAGCGATGGTCAACCTACGTGACTCGAAAGTCATCATGCGGTTTGTCGGGGCAGTCGTGGTGCTCACGGGGCTCGGACTTCAGCAGGCCGGGGCACAGGTCGATGTCCCGGAGGAGCCGGGCATCGGGATTCCAATCTGGTCGGCACACGCCAGTCCGGAGCGCGTCAAAGTCACGCGAGCCGGCAACAAGGAGTACAGCCTGTTTTTCGACGGCGACGCTCTGACCCATTGGTACACGGACGAAAACGATTTCTCACTCGTGATGAAGGACGGAGACTACTACTACGCGCGGCTGGATCCGGCGAGCGGTGAACTGGTCGCGACGCAGTTTCGCTTGGGCGATGTCGATCCGGCCAAGGTGGGTTTGACACCGCGGCAATATCCGACCACGCGGCCACACCGGCATCTGGCACCACCGCAACCCGGCGAAAAACCGTATCGGCCCCGCGGCAAGATTAAGATGATGGTCGTGCTGATGCGGTTCGCGAATCACGCGGAACGCGAACTTCCGGAACCGCAGGTTTTCAACGAGATTCTCAATCGAACCGGCGGCCACGAAAAACTCGCGCCTGGAGGGAGCCTGCGGGACTTCATCGCCGAGAATTCGTACGGTCAATTGGATCTGGTTTCGAGCGTCTTGCCAACTTGGATTCCGCTGCCGAAGTCCGAGAAGTATTACGCGAATGGATCAAGCGGCATCGGCGGAGAGAGAAGGCTGGAGGAAGCCTTTCAATACTGCCTCGATTGGATCGAGCAGAATATTCAGGTGGACTTCTCGGACTACGATTCCAACAACGACGGATTCATCGATGCCATCGCGTTTGTTCATTCGGGATACTCGGCTGCCAGCGGTGACTACGACGCGGACGGGGCCGAGCCCAAAGATCGGATTTGGTCGCATCAATGGCGGATGCAGCCGTGGAAAGCAAAAAAGGGAACGGCGTCGAGTTACTATTTGACTCTCCCCGCATTTGACGGCTCGCGAGGTCTCGAACCAGTACGCCTAGGGCTGATCTCGCACGAAACCGCCCATTTGACGCGATTGATGGATCTCTATGACCCTAGTCATCGCAGTTCGGGAGTCGGAGCTTGGAGCGTGCTGGGGTTCCACTGGGGTTTTGACGGCAGCGGTCACTTTCCGTCGCACCTGGGGGCCTGGGAAAAAACCCAGCTAGGTTGGGTCAAACCCGTCGAAATCACACAACCGGGCGAGTATCGCATTCGAAATGCGGAAGACCATCCCGATGTTTACAAGATTTCCCAAGGCTTCCCGAACGGCGAGTATCTGTTGATTGAAAACCGTCAGCCGGTCGGATTCCATCGACATCTCCCCGAGGGTCGGAACGGTCGAGGTGGCCTAGCCGTGTGGTATATCGATGAGAATAAAGAAGACAACTCCGATCCGGGGTACGTGGGTCAAGAAGGATGGCCGTTCAATGGGTCGCACTTTCGAGTCGCGTTGTTGCAAGCGGACGGTCGATACGATCTGGAACAGCGGCGAGATTATCCGGGAGACGGCGACGACCTGTTTCGTGCGGGACACTTCGCGGAAATCAGCCCGTGGTTTCTTTCGCAACGCTATCCCAATACCGACCCGTACTTGCACCGGCCCAGCCAGGGCTTCCGCATCGCAAGCATCTCGGCGTCCGGCAAAGAGATGATGTTTCGTATCGAAACGGTCAAGCAAGGGGACAACGCCCCCGCCGCGAATGCGTACAGAGTTCCGTTTGTACTCGGTCCACGCCGAACGGCCCCGAACGTGCCTCCATTGCGGCGAGACTCGGATTCCGCCGTGCGATTGAGTCCACCGACTGCCGGTTCTTACTCCGCGATGGAATCGACCCTGACGATGCGTTGCAATGCTGGTTCGATGGGTACGGGAAATGTGGTGCCCACCACGGCTTGGAAGCGATTGCCGGCGAATCGTCGATTCGAATTCGCCGAGAATACGATCATCCTCAAAGCTCGGATTACGCTGGATGAAGCCAGTGATGTTTACGTGTCCGGGCAAGCGATGGGGTTGTGTCGGGGACGAGTGCTGTCGGGATTCTCGAACTCGGGCGACGCCAACGTCTGGCCGGAATCATCCCGGTGGATTGGTTCGACACTGGAGCAACGCAAGTCGTTGCGTTCGATGACCGTCAAGCGACTGGAGGCTGGGCCGCACGAAATCCGCTGGAAGATTCTGTTTCCAAATGGTGGCCGAGTGGTTCTCGACGGCGGGGCGCATCTTTCGGTCCAGGCGTTTCCGTTGAAATCCAGTCGCTGATTCGAGTGGGAAGGGGTCGAGTGTGGGAAAGGGTCGGGTGGTTCAAAGTTCCTGCCCCTACCGTTTTCTAGATCCTGTGAAATCCTTCCAGTGAAGCTCGATCTGTAGATTGTGCAGCCAGTGATCGTGGTCGTTGTTGCCATTGAGACGGTCTGCTGGACGTGGTGCAGCGACTGTGGGTTTGCGATTACGATCCGTATTCCGAGGCCGTTTCTGAGCTTCCTGCCCATCATCCATTTCCTTGGAACGAAAACGGAATGACGAGCAATTCAGCCCAGCTTGAGGACCCGGATTTCACAAGACACGGAAACGGTAGGGTCAGGAACTTTGAACCACCCGACCCCAGTCTCCCACGATGTCAAAAGCAATCTGCTAAATTCCCGTCATTCGCTCCCCCCAATCAAACACCCGAGTCCGTCCGTGCTTCGCAGTCCGTTCGGCAATCCCAGTAGGCACTCATGACCATTCGTGTCCATCTCAATCATCGCATGTCGTACGAATACGACCGCACCGTTTCGCTCGGACCACAAACCGTGCGACTTCGTCCCGCACCGCATTGTCGCACGCCGGTGCTCAGCTATTCGCTCAAAGTCGA
Organism: Planctomycetota bacterium; assembly: GCA_027622115.1. Classification (GTDB taxonomy): domain Bacteria; phylum Planctomycetota; class Planctomycetia; order Planctomycetales; family Planctomycetaceae; genus JAQBZS01. Next base: position 5,895 of record JAQBZS010000456.1, read on the forward strand.
ACCAGAAGACCACTTCTGCAATTGGCAGCAGGATCCGCATGGAAACTATCTGGCTCGATTGGTGTTTTCGAAACCGACTCGGAAGTTGACCGTCAGCGTGGACCTCGTCGCCGACATGACCGTCATCAATCCGTTCGACTTCTTCCTCGAAGAATCGGCGAAAGAGTCTGGGTTCGAATACGACACGTCGCTCGCTCGCGAATTGCGACCGTTTCTGGAAGCGGATCCCGCCGGTCCGAAACTCACCGCATGGCTCGCGACGGTGGACCGACGCAAACGCAGAACGGAAGATTTTCTGGTCGACGCCAACCAGTTGCTCGCCCGAGACATCGAGTACCTCGTGCGGATGGAACCGGGCGTGCAAACACCGGAAGAAACGCTCACGTTGGGCTCGGGCTCGTGCCGCGAC
>JAQBZS010000457.1 GCA_027622115.1 Planctomycetota bacterium
GTGCCCCATACCCCCAGCGTTTCGTCGAGCAATCCGCGTCGCTTGAGATCTTTCAGCAAGCCGGCAATCGGCTTGTCCACGGCAGCACAATTCGTCGAGTGATTGCTCTTGAGATTGCTGTGCGCGTCCCAACCGCCGCCACCGCCACCGCCGTGAAAGAGTTGCACGAATCGAACGCCTCGCTCCACCATTCGCCGCGCGGTCAAGCATTGCAGGCCGAAACCGGAACCGTAGAGGTCCAACGTTTCCTTGGTTTCGCCGCTGGTATCGAAGATTTCCGGCACGGACGTCTGCATGCGGAAGGCGAGTTCATACGCCTGGATTCGGGCTCGCAATTCCGAGTCCTCGGGATATTCGACCGCAGAAATGCCGTTCAGCTGCTTGATGAGTTCGAAGTTCTTCTGCTGTTCCTCGCGGAAGACTCGACCTTCCGGCTTGCCGTAGGGGAGCGGGTTCGACGCGTTGAGCAACACGCCGTCGTGTTCGGCTCCAAGATAGTTGGCCTGGTGAACTTGCACACCGCCGCAGCATTCGCCGATGGGTTTGCCGAGCACCATGAATTTCGGCAAGTTTTCGTTCATCGTGCCCAAACCGTAATGCACCCACGATCCGATGCACGGGAAATAGCCGTCACTGATATGTCGCCCGGTGTGGAATTGCAGTTGAGCCCCGTGGTCGTTGTCCGTCGTCCACATCGACCGCACCACGGCGATGTCGTCAATGCACTCGCTGACGTGCGGCCACCAGTCCGTAACTTCAATGCCGCTTTCGCCCCGCTTCCTGAAGCCGACCTGCATGGGGTAGATCTTCTGGCGAAAGCTACGAGTGTTTCCGTTGACGAACGGGCGAAAGTTCTCTTTGACGAAGGGGGTGTCGTACGCGTCCTTGAGCGGCGTTTCCGACAGCGATTTTCCCGCATACTTATTGAGCGCGGGTTTCGGATCGAAACTTTCCATGTGACTGACGCCGCCGGCCATGAACAGCCAAATCACATGCTTGATGCGCGGCGACGACCCCGGCTGGCCATTCGGGATGGCCGCTGCTTCGTCCGCCAGCATGTTGCCGAGCGCGAGGCCCGCGAAGCCCATCCCCATGTCAGCGAGAAACGTGCGACGCGGAACTGTTGAGCCTGTGAGCCACGGTTGATCGGAGTTCATGTTTGCATTCCAGTCGTTTGATGTTGATTCGCGGAACAGCGAACCAAGTTACATTGGAAAGACTCGGGCTCGACATTGTCAAAGTCAACGGCAGCGTAGCCGAACTGAAACAACACGCCCGCATCGTGCCAGCCGTCGAGATGTTCGGTCTGGCTGAAGGCCGCATGCGGACCTTGCGGAAGCCACAGAGTTCGAAGGCTTTGGTCGCCCACTCGGCGGCTCCGGATTCGCTCTGGTGCGACGTCACCCAAGCTGAAGGCGATGGCAGCGGAACGACGGCTTACACATTGAGCGTGAATTTCCTCACAGCGGATGGCACAAGCAATCCCGCGATAACAGGCGGCGACTTCACGGCGGCCAGTGGCGCGCTGAACTTCGCCGGAACCGCTGGTGAGACCAAGACGATCACGGTCAATGTGGCCAAGGACGACACCGTCGAGCTGGATGAAACATTCTTCGTGAACCTGTCGAATTTGCTGGCCGGCGGTCGCGACGTCTCGATTGGGGACGGTCAAGGCTTGGACACGATTCAGAACGACGACAGCGCCGTGTTTACGGTGAATTCACAATCCGGTCTGGAAGACGCCGGTACGATGACGTTTACGGTCACGCTGTCGAATCCGGTCGATACGGCCACCAGCGTGAAAGTCTCCACCATCGACGGTTCGGCCACGATCGCGGGCAGCGACTACACTGCGGTCACGAACCGCACGCTCGACTTCGCGGCGGGTGTCGCATCGACCACCTTCACCGTGACACCGACCGCCGACAATATGGTGGAGTCTCACGAAACGTTCACCGTTCGGCTCAGTGACGTGGTCCATTCGGGCCGGGCGGTCACGGCATCTTCCGACGTCGGCACCGGTACGATCATCAATGACGACATCCAGTCGGCTGGAAGTGTTGCTCATAGCCCAAGACGTTTCGCAGGCCGGCACCAGCTTGCGATTCAACATCCAAGTCCTCGCGCCGGCCGTGCCTCTGCGGCCTGTGCTCACCTTGCCGGCAACGACCATCGGCATTCGCACTCCGACCGTGACTTGGACGGACAATGCCAACGCCGTGAAGTGGGACGTGTCGATCCGCGACCTAACGAACAACGTGGAATTCCATCGTGACAAGAATGTGACCACGACGAGCTTCACGTTCCCGACGGTACCGGCGACGCCCGCGGAGTACCGCGTGTGGGTCCAGGCCGTAAACGCGAACGGTCAGCTCAGCGGTTTCAGTGGCGGAAAGAACATCACCACCGGCAACGTCGCGCCGCAACGACCGCTGTTCTCCCCGAACACATGATTGTCGAGTTGAACGAATCGATCGACCTGTCATTGACGGATCGAGGCGGGTGATGAAACACCGTCCGGTCACTCGTACTTGGGGATGTTGGGTTCCGGAACCTCGTCCAGCAAACGCTTGATAATGTCTTCGGTCGAAAAGCCTTCGGCCTGGGCTTGGAAGTTGGCGCTGAGACGATGCCGCAATACGGGAACGGCGACTTTGCGGATATCGGCCATTGAAACACTCGGGCGCCCGTCCATCGCCGCCGCCGCCTTGCCGCCGGTGATCAGAAACTGACCCGCTCGCGGTCCCGCGCCCCAGTCGATCATGTCGCGAATGAATTCGGGGGCAGTCGGATCGCTCGGGCGAGTGGCGCGGACCAGTCGAGCGGCGTAGCTGATGGTCATCGGCGGAGCTTCGATCATCCCGATCTGTTTTTGCAGATAGATAATGGATTTGGCGGACAGGACTTTGCGGACGTCCTTCTTCTCGCCGCTGGTGGTGACCGTGAGAATTTCTTCTTCTTCGTCCAGCTTCGGATAATCGACTTTGATGTTGAACATGAAGCGATCCAACTGAGCTTCCGGCAGGGGATAGGTGCCTTCTTGCTCGATGGGATTCTGCGTGGCGATGACGAAGAACGGTTCCGGCAGCGGATAGGTAATTTGCCCGGCCGTGACTTCTCGTTCTTGCATGGCTTGCAACAGCGCGGCCTGCGTCTTCGGCGGCGTGCGATTGATTTCGTCAGCGAGCAACACGTTGGTGAACACCGGCCCTTGCATGAACCGAAATTCGCGTTTGCCCGATTCGCTTTCGTCCAGAACGTTGGTGCCGGTGATGTCGGACGGCATGAGGTCCGGCGTGAACTGGATGCGTTTGAAGGACACGTCCAGCAAGCGCGCAATCGTGCTCACGACCAGCGTTTTTGCCAGCCCCGGCACTCCGACCAACAGGCAGTGCCCTCCGGTGAAGATCGCCGCCAGGATCTGCTCGATCACTTCGTCTTGGCCGATGATGACCTTATGCAGTTCTTCCACCATCACATCATGGTGGCGTTTGAACTTGTCGAGGAACTCGTCGAATTCGCGTTTGTCGGTAGCCAAGGATCGCCGTCGTTTTTGAAGGAGGATGCGTAGGATTGGCGTGACTTCGCATCGACCGGTTGAAGTCGATGCGGGTGCCGGAAGGTCAAGTGTCGACAGGGTGCGGCTCCCGCCGATTCGCAATTCGCCGAGAAACTCGTTCGGCTCCGCACACCTGATAAGCCACGAAGTCGAGGAGTCTACCGGCTAGGCACCCAAAAGACACTTTTGCGAATCGAGGTGCGTAATCGCCTGCCAAAGGTCAACCACGACCCCCAAGTTCTCAACACTCGCGTTTTTCGAAGGTGCATCAAATCAACCACGTCCCGAAAATCATCAGAGCAGCGGCGGAAGTGGATTGAGGAACTCAATTTGCCGCGTCGCCCACACGACCAGAACCGCGATGGGAGCGAATTGGGGATTGAGGCGTCAGGCTTGCCGTTTTCAGATTTGGCGGCCTCGTGTGCTGCGTGAAACCTGCGCTGACTTGCCGACAAATCTGAAACACGTAAGCCTGACCCCAATTGTGACAAACTCGATCTCAGATCATCGCATATAGAAATCGCCATCCGGACACGCCCACAACAGGACAAGGAGAGCACCGTGTTGCGTCTTCCGTTTTTACACACTTTGAGCATCTTCCTCTTCATGATGACAACCACACTCGCGGACGATTCGGTGCTGTTCATCTCGGCGTTCGCTTCCGGCGAGAAGGGAGCGATTCATGCGTTTCAGTTTGACGCGAAGACCGGCGGATTGAAGCTGCTGCATCGCACCACGGACATTCAGAATCCCTTTTTCCTGGCGGTCTCACGGAATGGCCGGTTCCTGTATGCCATCGATGCCGCACAGTTTGGCGGCAAGGATCACGAATTCGTGGCGTCCTACGCGATCGACGGCCGCGGCGGAAAACTCAATCGGTTGAATCGTCAGTCCACGCGCGGCACGGCTTCGTGTTATCTCGATGTTGATGCCACCGGATCGACCGTGGTCGTGGCGAATTACTCGACCGGTAACGTGGCGGCTCTGCCGGTCAAGAAAGACGGTTCCCTGGACGAAGCATCGTCGTTCATTCAGCATCAGGGGTCGAGTGTCGACCCGGCGCGTCAGAAGGGACCGTACGCCCACAGTATTGAAATCAGCCCGGACAATCGCTTTGCGCTGGCCGCCGATCTGGGGCTCGACAAAGTGCTCATCTATCGCCTGGACCAGGGAAAACTCGGCGTCAACCCGAAGCAGCCCTTCGCCACGGTACCCGCCGGTTCCGGCCCGCGTCACCTCACGTTTCACCCAAACGGCCAGCGCGTGTACGTGATCAACGAACTCAAGAACACCGTCACGTTTTTCGAGTACGACCCCGCCGACGGCAGACTGGCCCAACGACAAACCATCGCGACACTGCCGGCCGATTTCACCGGCACGAGTCACTGTGCCGATCTGAAGATCACGCCGGACGGCAAGTTCCTCTACGGAACCAATCGCGGTCACGACAGCATCGCGATCTACCGCATCGGAGACGACGGCCGTCTCAGCCTGGTGCGTATTGAACCCAGCCGCGGAAAAGGTCCGCAGAACCTGTTGATCACGCCGGATGGCGGCTGGCTGCTGTGCGCGAACATGCCGGGCAACAGTGTGATCGTGTTCAAGATTGATCGAGACACCGGACATCTCGCGGCTGCAGGTCAGCCGATTTCGATGCCGATGCCCTCGTGTATTCGTTGGCTGCCGTCGCAACCGGCAACACATTGAGAAAGAGCCGAAAACGGCGATTGCCGAATCCAAGAATCGAGCGCTGTGCTTTCTGAAGCCTGGTGACTGCTGCTTCGTTGTCACGAAAGACTCGAACTTGTCAGCCGTGCCGAGATTGATGGTGCAGATGATGACGGAGAACTGGTCAACGTTCGCGTGACGTTGGAATTCCGTTGCAATCTTCAGCAGTTAAGCCCGTCAAGTGCCCATAGACTTGATAGAACGTCGGCACCAACAACAGCACCAAGGACGTCGACAACAGCAGGCCGAAACAGAGGCTGGTTGCCATTGGAATCAGAATCTGGGCCTGGAACGACGTTTCCAGCAGGATCGGCAGCAGGCCGGCCACTGTTGTCAGCGATGTCAGCACCACCGGGCGAAAGCGCCGGCGACCGGATTCGACGACGGCTTCTTCGAGCGTCATTTCGCCGCTGCGGATTCGGACGTTGATGAAGTCGACCAGCACGATCGAGTCGTTCACCACCACGCCGGTCAACGCCACCAAGCCGAGCACGCTGAATAGCGTCAACGGCAGTCCCATGATCGCGTGGCCCCACACGGCGCCGATCATGCCGAACGGGATCACCGCCATCACGATCAGCGGCAACGCGTACGAAGTGAATTCCAACGTCAGCAGCACGAACGTCGCCAACAGCGCGATGGCCAGGCCGATGAACAGACTCCGCATCGATTCGACAGTCTGTTCCTGCTGACCTTCCCAGCGAACCTTCAGCGATGGATGCTCGGCCAAGAGTTCGGGCATGAACGACTTCTTCAGATCGGCGACCACGCGCGCCGCGTTGGCTTGCGATTCATCGACGTCGGCCGTGATCGTGATCGAACGCCGCTGGTCGACTCGATTGATTTCGGAATAGCCGCGTTTGATCTTGATGTCCGCGAGTTCCGTGATCGGACGCTGAAGTCCGTCGCCGCTGTCGATGCGGATGTCGTCGAAGTTGGCCAGCGAGCGGCGTTCCGATTCCGGGTAGCGGACCATCAATTTCACTTCGTGACGACCGCGTTGCAGCCGCATC
>JAQBZS010000458.1 GCA_027622115.1 Planctomycetota bacterium
TGCTAAATAGCTGGCGAATTCAAGCAGTCGCGAGCCGCGCTGGTTGAGGCGATCCGCCTGCGGTCGACGCTGGCCGGTGCATGGAACAATCTAGGCAACGCGTGGCACGGGGAAGGCCGCATTCCAAAGTCGCGAGCCTGCTATCAGAAGGCCGTGAAAATCAAAGCCGCTTTCGGCAACGCGCATGGCAATCTCGCGGAAATGTTGCGGATCGAAGGCAAGTACGACGAAGCGGAACGCCATTACGAACGAGCCATCGCGTGCAGCGGAACGGCTCGCGTGAAGATTCTGCAAGCCACGAATCTGCCGCCGATTTTCGATTCGCACGCCCACATTCAAGAGCAACGCACGCGACTGTCCGACAACATCGATCGCTTGATTGCGGAAGGCGTCAAGCTCGACCCCGCTCAATCGGACGCGCCGAACATCTTTTATCTCGCGTACCAAGGTCTGAACGACCGCGAGATCTTGGAACGCTACTCGCAGCTCTTCGAGTCCAGTCATCCGCCCGACTTCGATCCGGCCGATCGCCGACCACGTCATCGCGACGGCAAGATCCATATCGGCTTCGTGTCGAATCACTTCAACAACCACACCATCGGCTTCTTCATGCGGGGGCTGATCCGGCAGTTGTCGCGACAACGCTTCCACGTCAGTACGTTTTCAGTCGCACCGGCGCGCGACGACATCGCGCGCGAAATCGAACGAGCCAGCGATCAATTCTTCGTGTTGTCGGAACGGACGGAGCACGCACGCCAAGTCATCACGGAACAGAAGCCCGACGTGTTGTTCTATTCGGACTTGGGAATGGATCCGCGAACGTTGGCCTTGGCTCATTCGCGATTGGCCCCACGTCAATGCGTGACTTGGGGACATCCCGTCACGACGGGGTTGAGCACCATCGACGAATTCTTTTCGTGCGCCGCAATCGAGCCCCCCGACGCCGACGACCATTACACTGAACGGCTCATTCGTCTGAGCCGCTTCCCGACGTATTACGTGCGACCGATTCTTCACAAGCCGCAGGGTCGCGAGCACTTCGGTCTCAAGCCGACACAGCGTGTGTACCTCTGTCCGCAAAGCCTGTTTAAGCTGCACCCCGACATCGACCGCATCTTCGGAGCGATCCTGCAACAGGATCCGGACGGCGTGGTGGTCTTGATCCGCGGCCTGCACAAGGACTGGCATCGCCTGCTGCTTGAACGATTCCAACACACGATTCCAGACGTGTTGGACCGAGTCATTATTCTGCCGCGGCAAGACCACGCGAGCTTTCTGAGCCTGCTGACCACAGCGGACGTGATGCTCGACTCGCTGCATTTCGGGGGCGGCAATACGTCCTACCAGGCCATGGCGTTCGGCGTTCCGATCGTCACCTTCCCCGGCGAACTCATGCGCGGTCGCCTCACAGCGGGCCTTTACGAACACATCGGCGTTACGGACACGATCGCTCGGACTCAGGACGACTACATCGCCAAGTCGATCGAAATCGCGTGCGACCGAGACTTGCGCCGCGACATCCACGAACGCATTCTTTCCTCGTGCGACGCCCTGTTCGAAGACCAACAAGCCGTCCACGAAATCGAAGCCCACTTGGCCGAATCCTGTTGAGCACCCTCCATGCCTGAATCCGCCACCATTCAAGACATCCTTCGCCAATCGACGTGCCCGGCGTGCGCCCATCACGTCGCCGTGCGGTTCTTCGATGGCGGACATTTGCCGCTCACCACGTTGGCTTGGCCGAAGTCCGCGAACGAAGCGAAAGCCATGAAGCGACTGCCGCATTCGTTCGTGCGGTGCGTGGATTGCGGTCACGTATACAACGCCGATTTCAGCTACGCCGAAGTGCCCTACTCGGACAAACCCAATCTCATGTTCAACAAAGGCGAGATCTGGAGCGAGCATTTGCGGGCGGTCGTCGAGTTGCTGATCGAACGCTTGCCGAGCGATCCCATCGTCATCGAGATCGGTTGCGGTGAAGGCCACTTGTTGCGGGCGCTGGCCGGCGCGTGTCGCGGCGGTCGCTTCATCGGCTTCGATCCCAACGCCTCGATCGACGCCGGTGACGCTTTTGAAGCGCGGGCCGAACTGTTTGATCCAGCCGTGCATCTGGCGGAATTTCGCCCGGACCTCGTCATCAGTCGGCATGTGTTCGAACACTTGATGAACCCGTTGGGTTTCGTGCAGTCACTCGCGTTTGCCGCCGCCTGGGAGCACTGTCCGACTCGGTTGTTCATCGAAGTCCCGTGCATCGACCGCGTCTTCGAGATGGGCCGCACGGTCGACTTTTTCTATGAGCACAACTCGCATTTCACGACGCAGTCCATGAGCCGCATGTTGGAACGCTGTGCGTCCGGCGTGGACATGATCGAGACCGGCTACAACGACGAAGTGCTGTTTGCGTTGGCGGAATTTGGTGAGCGGCAACAGGCGGTGGATTTCGCTGAGTCCGCGAATGCGTTTCGAAACCGAGTTCGACGTTCGCACGAGACGATTCAACGGGAACTCGACATTCTGGCACGGTCCGAGTATTCGGTCGCGATCTGGGGCGGAACCGGAAAAGCGGCCGCGTTCATCAATCAGTTGGGACTCGACGCCCAGCGATTTCCGACGGTGGTGGATTCCGATCCGGACAAGGCCGGCACGCACGTACCTGGCACGGGCCAATTGATTCGACATCGGGATCATCTGTTGGAGCATCCGGTGGACTTCATCGTGATCGCGACTCAATGGCGAGCCGCCGATATCGCACTCGAAATTCAACGAACCGGCATTCGCCATCAGGCTATTGTGATCGAATACCAGGGTCGGCTGATCGACTTTTTGCGAGACGAACATCCCTATCGGATTGAACCGTCAGATCGGTCGAACGAGTCGGATTACATCGAACCCATCCCGCGTCCAAAGTTCTTATCGCGCCGCGTGCGTACACGGTTAATGAAGGAAGCGTCGTGAGACGTGTCGGCCGGTGCTCATCCTGCGGATGCCGAAGGGAGCCGTCATTGCGTTTGACGAACTCAACATGAATCTCGTCCCCGGCGAAACGCTGGCCACGATGGAAACCATCGGCCTGCCCAATCTGCGACTCGATCGACGCTTGCCGTTCCGCATCGTGTTGTCGGTCTTCCCGCGCGGTGGTTGGGGCAGACGGACGTTGATGTCGGCGAGGCGCCAAATCTCGCCGACTCGTCAGGCAAGTTCCGTGAAACGAATGAAGACTGTCGGTAAATTAGCCGTTTGGGCGCCGGCCCAATGGTCCAAGAGTTGTGAGCCGTGCCCGAGGCCTTACGGCCAACGGCTCACGCACGAAAACCTACAACTCTAGGGCCATTGGGCGCCAGCCTCGGTTTTTCCCACGTTTGATCGGAACCGTGGCTAACGCCAAAACGGCTAATGAATCATTCCGGCGAGGACAATTTCAACACTCGATACGGTGGAACAACCGGGGAAATCGCCGTGTTTACCGACTCATCGCGAGCCTCGAATCTCCAGCCGCCGCAGGACCAGGACGCGCCGCACTGGCAGCAGCTCGGGTATCAACATATTTGGATGCCATATTGCCAAATGCAAACTTCGCCGCTGCCGCTGCCCGTGGTGGCGACCGACGAAGTCTATCTCTTCCTCGCGGACGGCACGCGGCTGATCGATGGAATGGCATCGTGGTGGACCGCCTGCCATGGCTACAACCATCCGCACATTTTGGACGCGATGCGGGACCAACTCACGAAGATGCCGCACGTGATGTTCGGCGGCATCAATCACGAACCCGCACTCACGCTGGCCGCACGCTTGGCGGACCTCGCGCCGGGTAACTTGAATCGGGTGTTCTTCAGTGATTCCGGGTCGGTGGCCGTCGAAGTGGCGTTGAAAATGGCCGTTCAGTTTTGGCGAAACCGGGGGGTCGAGGGGCGTCATAAGTTCGTGGCGTTTCAACACGCGTACCACGGGGACACGACCGGCTGCATGTCGGTCTGCGACCCGGTCAACAGCATGCATAGCCACTTCAAGGGCTTTTTGCTCGAACAGTACTCACACGCCGTCCCAGAGACCGCGAACCAGTTGAAACAACTTGAATCGCTGCTGGCCGCGAAACAGTCAGAAATCGCGGGTGTCATTGTCGAACCGCTGGTTCAAGGGGCCGGTGGGATGAAGTTTCACTCGGCGACCGCGCTGGCCGACATTCGACGACTGTGCGACAAATTCAACCTGCTCCTGATCGCGGATGAAATCGCCACCGGGTTCGGACGCACGGGCTCGATGTTCGCGTGCGAGCAAGCCGACGTCGTGCCGGACATTATGTGCGTCGGCAAATCGCTCACCGCCGGCGTCCTGGGACTGGCGGCGACAATTGCGACCGATCACGTGTTCGCCGCGTTCCAGTCGGACGATCCAACTCACGCGTTGATGCACGGTCCGACATTCATGGCCAATCCGCTCGCCTGCGCGGCCGCCAATGCGTCTCTGGACTTGTTCGAGTCCGAACCACGACTTGAGCAGGTGCGCGTCATCGAAGACGCGTTGCAAAACCAACTCGAACCGTGTCGAACCATCGATCAGGTTGTCGATGTGCGAGTCAAGGGAGCGGTGGGCGTGGTGCAAGTTCGAGATCTGCATCACATCGAAGAACTCCGTGCGAGTTTCGTGCGCGAAGGCGTCTGGCTGCGTCCCTTTGGCGACATGATCTATCTCACGCCGCCGCTTACGATTTCCCCGGAGCAGCTCACGGACTTGTGCGATGCGATTGTGCGAGTCGTTCGAACGTGGTCAAACTGGTAACTGCAACTCGAAACATCCCTGTTGCACGAGACCATTGTCTCGTGACCGCTCGGGACAATGGTCCCAAGCTACGGCGTCAACAGTCCGCGTCCTCGCCCCACAGGGTCGAAATCAGCTTGAGTTTGCGGTCCACCGTGCGACGGACGTCGAGAATGCTTTTCATGACCGAACACAACGACCAATTCGAACCGGAACTCGATGGATTCCCCATCGACATGAGCCCGGAGCGGATCCAGGGACGTGATGCGGTTGAGGTTTTGGCGACCGAGTTCGTCGACCGGTCGCGACGAGGCGAACGCGTCACGATCGATCAATATGTCTCGAAGTACCCGCAGTTCGAGCATCAGATCCGCGACCTGTTTCCGATGATTGCCGCGCTCGAACAATTGAAGACCGAACGCGAAGCCGAGTGCCTGCGCCGCCAGTTACCCGAGTCGTTTGAAATCAAGCAACTCGGTGACTGCGAAATCGTGCGCGAGATTGGTCGTGGTGCGATGGGCATCGTGTTTGAGGGGCTTCAAGGTCCGCTCAAGCGTCGAGTGGCCGTGAAACTTTTGCCGTGGCGATTTTCGGCGGTCCCGCGTTGGCGCGAGCGATTCGAGAGCGAGGCCCTGATGATCGCTCAACTCAAGCACCCGAATATCGTGCCCATTTACAGCATGGGCGAGCACGACGAATACGCGTATTTCGTGATGCAATACGTACACGGCGTGAGTCTCGACTGCGTCATCCGGCGACTCCGCGAGAATGCGGGCGTGATCTATGCCAACGAGGTCGAGCAACTCGGTCACGGACTCGAAGTGGGCGTGACAAACAGCCAACAGTCCTTGCGGGGCGGCGACTTTCAGCACCGCGAATTGCGCCGCGATTCATGGAGTGGCTTCGCGAAAGTGGTTGTGCAAGTCGCAAAGGCGTTGGCGTATGCGCATGGCGAAGGAATCCTGCACAACGACATCAAACCCGCGAACTTATTGCTGACACCCGCCGGCCGAGCGTCCGTGACCGATTTTGGGCTCGCCCGGAATTTCGAAGAAGCCGGCGAAGGCGAAAATCGTTTGACGGGCACGTTGCGTTACATGGCTCCCGAGCGATTTGAACTGCGTCAGGATCAGCGGAGCGACCTGTATTCGCTCGGGGTCACTCTCTACGAATTGGCGACTCAGCAGCCCGTGTTTCGCGCGGACGATCGCTCGGAATTGATCCATCAGATTTGCACCGACATCCCACGGCGACCGCGCATCTTGAATCGCGACATACCGCCGGCGCTTGAAACGATCATCCTCACCGCCATCGCACGCGATCCCGACGAGCGCTATCAAAAGGCCTCACTGCTCGCGACCGACTTACTGCGATTCATTAACGGCAAGTCCGTTCTAGGTCACGGATCCACTTTGCTTCAGCGAACCGTCCGACGTTTTCGCCAATGGAGAACTCGCCGGACTTGAAACCGAAGTCGTTAAGGATCAGCCGAGGAATGACTTCGGTTTCAAGTCCGGCGAGTTC
>JAQBZS010000459.1 GCA_027622115.1 Planctomycetota bacterium
CGCTGCGGTCCTGGGCTTTGTTATGGGAAATGATCTCGACGATTGTCGGATGATGTTACGGGATGCCTTGAACGAGATGATCGCGGCATATCAAGAAGATGGAACGGAGCTTCCACCAGCCGGCAGTTTGATTGAACCGATCAGCGTCGAATGTAAACAGGCCGGACTCAAGCCAAAGTACTGAAAAGAAAGTGAGCTGACAGATGGGGGACCCACGGGGTTTCATGACGGTTGAGCGGGAGACTCCGCGAGAACGCGCGCCGCTGGAACGGTTGGGCGACTGGGATGAATTCCACATTCACATGCCGGTTGTCGATTTGCAGGCCCAGGGGTCTCGTTGCATGGATTGCGGCGTGCCGTTCTGCCACACGGGCGGGATGATCGCCAACATGGCGTCCGGCTGCCCGATCAATAATCTCATTCCCGAATGGAACGATCTCGTTTATCGCGGGCGTTGGGAAGAAGCACTCGACCGGCTGCACAAGACCAACAACTTCCCCGAATTCACCGGTCGCGTGTGCCCGGCCCCCTGCGAAGGGGCTTGCGTGCTCGGGATCAACGAACCGCCTGTCACGATCAAAAACATCGAATGTTCGATCGTGGACAAGGGCTGGGAAGAAGGCTGGATCACGCCGGCGCCTCCGCAAACCCGCACCGGCAAACGCGTCGCCGTCGTCGGGTCCGGCCCAGCGGGATTGTCGTGTGCCGCGCAGCTCAACAGTGCCGGCCACGACGTCACCGTCTATGAACGAGCTGACCGCATCGGTGGGTTGCTGATGTATGGCATCCCCAACATGAAGCTTGAGAAAAAGGCCGTGGTGCAGCGTCGAATTGACGTGATGGCCGCCGAGGGCGTGAAGTTCGTCACCGGTGTTGCCATCGGTCAAGATCTCCCGGCGAAGAAACTGATGGACGACTTCGATGCGGTCGTGTTGTGTGTCGGTGCCACCAAACCCAACGACTTCTTTGCGAGGACGCCGGGTCGCGATCTCAACGGCATTCACTTCGCCATGGAGTTTCTGACCAAGAACACTAAGAGCCTGTTGGATTCGAACCACGCGGACGGGCAATACATCAGTGCAAAGGACAAGCATGTCGTGGTGATCGGCGGCGGCGACACGGGAACGGACTGCATCGGCACGTCGTTGCGACAAGGCTGCAAAAGCTTGGTAACATTCGAGATCGTCCCACAACCGCCGGACGAACGAGCCGCCAACAATCCGTGGCCGCAATGGCCGAAAGTACTGCGAGTCGATTACGGACATGCCGAGGCCGCCCATCGATTCGACTATGCCGAAGTAAACGGAAAGCATTTGAAGCACGATCCACGCGAGTTCGCGATTCAAACGTCCGAGTTTGTTGGTGACGGCAACGGCAATCTGAAGGCGCTCACCACGGTCCGCGTCGATTGGTCCAAGCCGCAAGACAACGGCCCGCCATTTACCGTCGTCGAGGACAGCGAGCAGGAGTGGCCGGCGGATTTGGTGTTTCTCGCCCTCGGGTTCAGTGGCCCGGAACAAGCGATTGCGGACGAATTGGGTTTGGAAACGGATCGTCGTTCGAATTTCGAAGCGGAATACGGCAAGTACGCGTCGAGTATCGACGGTGTGTTTGCGGCCGGCGATTGTCGCCGCGGGCAGAGTCTCGTGGTGTGGGCCATCAACGAAGGTCGCGAGGCGGCGCGGGAATGCGATCGCTACTTGATGGGATCGACCAAACTTCCGTAGTCCGCGTGGCGTTTGCGTTGGACGAATTCACGGAATCTTTTTCCGCTCGCAGCGACGACTGACCAGCGACCACGCCTTGATCTTGCGGCTCCGATCGCCAATAGTTAACCCATTAACTAATTCGTGATCACTCGCTTCAAGGTTGCCACGATGAAACGTCACTCGATCGACTGTGCTGTCTTGATTTCGCTCTGCTTGTTCCATTCGCCGCAAGACACACTCGCCGATGAGCCAGCGAAGGCTCAGCCGGAATTGGAAATCCGTGTGGTGTTCGACAACACGTCGGCGCGAGAAGACTTGCGTCGTTCTTGGTGATTCTCGGCCGTCATTGACTTCCGCGGTCGTCGCGTGTTGTTCGATGCAGGTAGCGATCCAATTTTGCTGCTCGAGCATCTGGAGTTGATGCAGATTGATCCAAAGTCGATCGAGCATGCCGTCATTTCGCATCAACATGGCGATCACTTGCGAGGCGTGTATTGGGTGTTTGAAAAGAACCCCAACATGAAAGTGCATTTTTTGGACGCCTTTCCAGACGAGGCATTCCGCCGAGCGAAAGCCGTGAAGATGAAACCTCTGCGTGTCACGAAGCCGTTTGAGGTCGTGCCCGGCGTTCATTCAACGGGCGTCGTCGAAGCCGGAACAATCGCTGGTCATCGAAACGTCTGCGGGCTTGGTGATGCTTGTCGGCTGTTCGCATCCCGGCGTCGTGAAACTGGTCGAGACCGCGCAAACGCAACGCAAGAAAGAGTCGATCCGTTTGCTGCTTGGCGGGTTTCATTTGCTGCGAAAAGAACCACAGCAGATCAAGGACACCATCAGTCAACTTCAGAACTTGAATGTCCAGACGGTCATGCCAGCGCACTGTTCCGGTGACTTGGCGAAGGAGATGTTTGAATCGCTGTATGCCCAACAATTCAAAGCGGCTGGAGTCGGTCGGCGAATCGTGCTCGACAAGGGCAAGTTGGTCGTTAGCACAATTCCTGTTAGCACAATTCCTGCCAAACAGGATTCGACTCGTCCATGAGTCCTTCGCTCAAACAACTCGCCGGGTCTCCGGACCTCACGGACGACTTTCCCGACACGCCAGCCCGCCGAGCGGTGGTGGCCGTTGTGCGAGGATACGGGGCGATCTCTCGGCAGATGGGGCCACACTTCGCGGGCTTCGGTTTGACGGCACCACAGTTTCAGATGTTAACCGTGTTGAATCAGCTGCGAGGCCAACAGGTCACTCAGCGGATACTCGGCAGCGAGCTTTATGTCTCGTTCCCGAACGTCACAGTGATGCTCGCCAGATTGGAGAAGGCGGGGCTGGTCGAACGCAAAGTCAACGATTCTGATCGACGCGAAAAGTTCGTCAGCATCACCCAACAAGGGCGATCGTTGTTACGCAAGATTTGGAAGAAGCAACCCAAACAGTTGGAGCAGGTTATGTCGGGTCTGGATGATCAAGAGCGACTCGATTTGACTCGGCTCTTGAACAAGATGATTGCGGCGGACGCTGCGTCCAATGGCGAGTGAACGAACACATGGACTTTATGGAGTGCGGTAGCCCGGTACCGCTTTGGACTCTTTTCTTTGGCACAAGTAGTTTCGATCGAGGTGACTTGGACAAGCGACTAAAACCAAATCCTGCCACGTCTGGCTACGTCGTTCGCCAAACGGAAAACACGCCATCTCTCGATCCAAATGAGTCCAAAGCGGTACCGGGCTACCGCACTCCATAAAGTCCAAAAAGTCCAAAAGTGACACTCTCAAAGTTAGATTTTCATACGAGGCATCGACATGTTCACGATTCGAAGTCAACACACGGTCTTGTTAATTGCCTTTGTGATGAGTGTCACCACTTCGGTCGGTGCCGAGACGCTGCGAGTCCCTCAAGATCACCAGTCGATTCAAGCGGCCATCGACGCCGCCAAAATGGGCGACACGGTGCTCGTCGACGCAGGCATCTACAACGAGCGACTCAAACTCAAGCCCGGCATCACGCTCAAGAGTGTCGGCAAAGACGACAAGGGTAAGCTCGGCCTGAAGCGTGCCGAAGCAACCGTCATCGACGGCAACTTCAAGGACGCGAAGGGGCCTGGGGTGTTGATGGCCGAGGGGGCGACGATTGACGGCTTCAGCGTGACAGGTGTCGGTAAGTACGACGAGGACGCATGGAACAAGCACCACGCCACCCAAGGCGAAGATCAGTCGTACGACTTCATCGGTGTGCCGGGTGTCGCTGGCATCAGCGTGATTGGAACGGCCTCATGCACCGTCAAGAACAACATCGTGCACCACATCGGCTACACGGGCATCGCGATCATGGGGGCGAAGGGCGTGCATGTTTCGCCGCTCATTGTTCGCAACATCACGTACCGCAACATGGGCGGCGGCATTGGATCGATGATGGGATCGTCGGCGACGGTTGAAGCAAACGTTTGCTTCGAGAACTTCTATGCCGGAATCGGACACGCGACGAATGCCAATCCGCTGGTGATCGACAACGTGTGTTACGAGAACATCCGCGCGGGGATCGGCATCAGCGAGGGCTCCAAACCGATCGTGCGCAACAACACGTGTTACAAGAATCGTCGCGCCGGGATTGGCGTTCGGACGGGTGTCGAGACAACGCCGCTGATCGAACACAACAAGTGCTACGAGAACGACATGGCCGGCATTGGTGCTACTGAAGACGCCGCTCCCATCATCCGCCATAACCACTGCTACAAGAATGCGATGGCGGGCATCGGGTGCAGCAAGAAGGCTCAGCCGGTGATCGAATTCAATCACTGTTACGAGAACAAAATGTCGGGCATCGGGTGTCGCTCGAAGGCTGCCCCGGTCATTCGCAACAACCGCTGTCATGACAATGCGATGTCGGGCATCGGGTCGCAGTTGGAGGCTCGACCGGTGATCGTGAACAACGAATGCTTCGGCAACGTGATGGCCGGCATCGGCACTGAATCGGGAGCCCAGGCCATCATCCGAGACAACAAGTGCTACAAGAACCTGATGGCTGGAATCGGTGCGAGGTCGGATGCTCGACCGATCATCTCGGGCAATGAATGCTACGAAAACCTGATGGCTGGGATCGGCTGCGAGGACAACGCTCAGCCCATCATTCACGACAACAAGTGCTCGAAGAATGAACTGGCGGGCATCGGCGTGCAAACCGGCGTTAAGGCCCTGATCGTTGAGAATGAATGTCGCGACAACAAAACGGCTGGTATTGGCGTCCGCGAAAAGGCGAGCGCCTTGATCCTCAACAACAAGTGCGTCGAGAACAAATTGGTCGCGATCGGAATCCGCAATGGATCGGACGTTCGCATTGCCGGGAACCAGCTTGAACGCACTGGCGGGATGCCCCCGATGATCGCCGTGCGGGAGGACTCGTCCGCTGTGATCACCGGCAACACGATCAAGGGCGGCGGTGTGGCGGGCGTGATGCTGCAAGGCACCGCGACGATTGCCGACAACAGTTTTCTTGGCAACGGGCCTCGCCGCGGGGGGCCACCGAACTTCGCCGCTTGGATTCACGGCGGGTCGACGGTGTCATTCCATAACAACAGCACGGACAGTTGGCGACACGCGCTGTTCGCCTCGGGCGCGAATCGAGTGCTGGCCATCGACAACACTGCGGCAAACTTTATTGGGACGGCGATTGTGGTCACCCAGTCCAAGTTGCCGGCTCATGTGGTGGGAAACGTCGCGATCTCAAACAAGGAAGACGACCAAGCCGTGCGAGTCGACGGTCCGCAGGGTGCGGTCGCCGAGAACCTGAAACGGGCACCAGTTGCGACAGAAGAACGGCTCAAGAAGTCAAAGTAGGGATGCACCCAACCAGAACCATTCATGTGTACCGTCGCTCTCTTGCACGCATTTTCTTTCCCAACGAATTCAAGAATCAACGAATGGACGCCGCAATTCGTTGGTTCCTTCATTCGTTGGAACATCAAGGACGAGTACGTAAGTCGCGGCGGGTGAAATTGAAACCGATGATGAGTTGGGGCGATCAACGACTGCACCAACGCTTTAGCGGCGATCACACGTCAACGTCCAGGCCGGCCATCCGGCAATAGGCGACGGCCCACACCACGCCGCTGAGCGGAATCGTAAAGATCTGTCCAACACCGCAGGCCAGCGCTCCCGCCAAGTTGATTCCCAGGACAAACAGAAACAGCACGAATGCGGCTCCCCAGTTGCCGTCGGTTGCCGCTTTCGCGTCGGTCAGGCAATCCAGGGCGCCGCCGTCTCGATCGAACAGCGCGTACAGGTACGGCCACAACATCAACAGCACCAGGATGCCGGGAACAACGCACAGCACGCCGCCAATGCCGTAAGCGAGTCCGAACAGCAAGCTGGCCCCGATAAACCGCAACAGATACGGACCGCCCTGGAACAGGTCCGAGATTTCTCCACCCTTGCCCCTCACAATATTGTAAACCGACAGCTTCAATCCCACATGGAAAAACGAAAAGCCGATGAAGAGCACGCAGGCGAAAACAAACAGGGCCAGAATTGCCACGACTCCAACGCCGGCCGCCGCTCCGCCACCCCGA
>JAQBZS010000460.1 GCA_027622115.1 Planctomycetota bacterium
CGATCCGAAAATGTCCGCCCCGGTGGAATATCGATCGACCGTCGGCGAGGTGTCGACGAGCTTACCCGGCGTGACGATTGGCGGGCTCTTTCCGAACATGGCTCGCGTCGCCGAACACATGGTCTTCGTCCGGTCATTCGCGCACGGCAACAGCGGACATTCCGGCGGAACCCATTGGGTGATGACCGGCTACAACCACCCGCCGGCCGACAGCGGCGAAGCACCGATCAAGCCTTCTTTCGGTTCCATCGCCGCGCGAACCCGAGGCGCGTCGAACCGGCACAGCGGCATTCCCACGTACGTGCGGCTCCAGGGCACGTATGCCGACGGCGCCGCGTGGCTCGGCTCCGCCTACAGCCCGTTTGATTCAGGCGGCGAAGCGCGGCAAAACATGGAACTCCGCACGGACGGGGCACGTTTCAGCGACCGTCGCGGACTGCTCAAAACGCTCGACCGCATGGAACGACGCGTTGATCGATCCGGAGCGATGGAGGGCCTGGACTCGTTCGAGAAGCAGGCGTTCGAAGTCGTGCTTGGGCGATCCAAAGAAGCCTATGACCTGAATCGCGAAGACCCACGGACTCGTGACCGCTATGGCTCGGGGCTTGGCCAAAACCTGCTCCTGGCCCGACGCCTGTGCGAAGCCGGCTGCGGTTTCGTTTCGATCCACTACGGCGGTTGGGACATGCACGGTGGAATCGAAGCGGCACTTCAGGGCCGTTGTCCGGAGATGGATCGAGCCGTGGCGGCGTTCGTGGACGACGTGGCACAACGAGGCCTCTCGAAAAACATCTTACTGGTGATTACCGGCGAATTCGGACGTACGCCGCGGATCAACGGTGGAGCGGGCCGCGACCACTGGGCTCCGCTGTCGACGCTGGCCCTGGCTCACGGTCGCATCAACAACGGCCTGGTCGTGGGCGAATCGAGCGACAAGGTCGAAGTGCCGAAATCGGCTCCGATCGGGCCGCAGGATTTGATGGCCACCGTGTTTTATCACCTGGGCATCGATCAAAAGCTGCATCTCACCGACGCAGCCGGTCGCCCGACACCGATGATCACGGGAGGGAGTGTGCTCGCGGGTCTGTCGTAACTCGGCACGGCGTGGAATCGCGGCGCTCGGTTCGATTGCCGAAGAGCCGAAGGTCGGTTGTTCAGACTTCTGGCTCTATTCGAGGCCGTGGAGGCCGTTCCAATGGGGCTGTTCCAACCGCGCGCGAGATCCTGCGTTCTCCACCGACCCCGCGTCCCCGCGTCTGTGGAAACGCGACTGACCGGCTACAACCCGGACACCGCAACACATCCGCCTTTACCGACCCTGCTTCGGTCGAGCGACGACTGACCAACGGCAGCACCGCGCACGACACTCTCGTATTCTCCGCCGACACGGGGACGTTGAGGCGCGAACTGGTTCCGGTTGCGATTGGCAAACTCGCGCACACAGGATCGAACATCCGCTCCGTCCTGAAGACTGCATCGATAGCAGTGGAAAGCAGTCCTCGCTACCGTGGGCGAGATCGACGCTCAACAACACCCTAACGCGAATTTCTGGCGATTACGATCAAGGAAGAGCAGCTCGCGCCATTGAAAAACCAGCCGCCGACATGACACCGATTGAGATGTTGGAGCGGTCGCAGCGGATTCGGACTGAGTTGAAATGAACGGAAACACAAAGACGGTTCAGTCGGCATCTACAACGACGCGATGAAACTTCTTCTTACCGTGCCGCAGCAACAGAACACCGTCTTGCACATTGTCCAGCGTGGCGTTCATGCCGATGTCCGTGACCTTCTCCCCGTTGATGTAGGCACCGCCCTGTTCAATCAGTCGGCGGATGGCACCTCGTGATTCCGCGAGCCCGGTTTCGACAAACAAGTCGATCACGTTGACCCCGTGCTCCAGGCGACTCGCGACCATACTCGACGACGGCATCGCCGACACATCCGCGCCGCCTTGCGAGAACGCCGACCGCGATGTGGTACGCGCCTGCTCGGCCGCATCCGCACCGTGGGCCAGCTTCGTGGCTTCGACTGCGAGCACCTCCTTGGCGTCACGAATATCCGCGCCTTGCAGTCCGCCCAGACGGCGAACTTCGTCAATCGGCAGAAACGTGAAGTAGCCCAAAAACCGCTCGACGTCGCGATCGTCCGAGTTGATCCAGTACTGATAGAACTCGTACGGCGACGTCCGCTCGGCACTCAACCAAACGGCACCGGCAGCCGTCTTGCCCATTTTTTCACCGCGAGCCGTCTGCAGCAGCGGAAACGTCAGCCCGTGAGCCAGCTTCTCGTCCGAGTCCTCGCCCTTGCCTTCGACTCGCCGAATCAGGTTGGTGCCGGCGACGATATTGCCCCATTGATCGTCTCCGCCGATTTGCAGTGTGCAGCCGTGGTCCTGATAGAGCTTCAAGAAGTCGTAGGCCTGCAAGAGCTGATAATTGAATTCGATGAACGACAGACCGGCCTCGCGTTCGAGCCGCATTTTGTAAGCTTCAGCCTTGATCATCTCGTTGACACGAAAGTAGCGGCCAATCTCGCGTAGAAAATCCACGTATCGCAGCGGCATCAGCCAATCGGCATTGTTCAAGAAGCGGCCATGTTCGTTGTCGAGCTTCAAGTAACGACCGATTTGCTCTTCGATGCAGGTTCCGTTGGTCGCGATGGTGTCCGCGTCCAGCATTTGCCGCAATTCCGTTTTGCCGCTGGGATCACCCACCATCGTGGTGCCGCCACCGATGATGGCGATGGGACGATGTCCCGCGCGTTGCAAATGGGCCATCGCCATGATCGGCACGAGACTACCGGCATGCAGGCTGTCGGCCGTGGGGTCGAATCCACAATAAAACGTGAGCGACTCCGACAAGGCGCGCTCCAACGCCGACTCTTCGGTGCATTGTTTGACGAATCCACGTTCCTTGAGTTCCTGCAGGACTTGCACGGTCCTTCCTCATTCATTCTGGGACGTTTGGTTGATGGCGTTTGTGGTGTTCGGTTGACGGTGCGGCAGCATGGAACCGACACCTCGTGCGGTCAAGCGTGGTCCGCGGCGCTGCGGTCGCTTGGTCACGAATGCGATGTGAGATTCGTGGGTCTCATGAGTAATCCCCGATTCGTTGCAACATTGCGGCGCGGTCGGCGTCGCTCAGCGTGGGCCATGCTTCGACCAGCCGCGCCAGTTGCTCGTCGGCGAAGGGCTGATCTTCGGGGATGAGTGAAATGCTCGTTCGCTCGAAGTTCGAGACGATCATGCCGTCGGCTTCCAGTTGGCGTTCGCGTTCCAGCAGATTCCGCTTGCGAAAGCGGGCTTCGGCGGCTCGCCAGTTGAGCACGGCGCGGAATTCATAATTCAGCGTCGAGCGTTCGGCATGTGGTTCGAGTGCTCGGGCCGCGACCGCCGCGTCGCGAAATCGGCGCTCCGGTCGCTTGGCCATCATCGTGCCGATGATCGCCAGTACTCGTTGTGGCACGTCCGCCACGCACTCCGCGCGGGGGCGAGCCTTCTCCGTGCGGTGTGCCTGGAATTTGTCTTCCGCGCGTTCGACGGGGAACGGGACCATCGCCGTCAGTGCGTAATACATCGTGCAGCCGAGGCTGTAGATGTCTGCGGCGGGACTGACGTTGTCGCTGTTTTCGGTTTGCTCGGGAGCCATGAAATCGGGCGTGCCCACGCATTCCATGCCGGTCACGCCGCTGTTGTTCTTATCGTCGATGAAGCGAGCCAATCCGAAGTCCAACAGCTTCGCTTGACCGTCGTGCGTGACCAGGATGTTGGACGGTTTGACGTCACGGTGAATCACGCCGTTCGAGTGCGCATAGTCCAACGCCAGTGCCACTTGACGCGTGATATCGCAGGCCTGTTGCCAGGAAATCGCGCCTCGCAAATTGACAAGTTCGTGGAGCGTCAGCCCTTCGACGAACTCGGTGACGAGATAATGCGTGTCGTCGTCATGGCCGGTTTCGAGTGTCTTGACGAGATGCGGGTGATCCAACTGCTGCCCGATCCGAGCCTCGATCGACATCCGGATTCGCAAGTCGCGCCCAATCGATCGCGGCAGCATCTTGACGGCCACCGCTTGCTGTGTGTCGATGTGCTTGCCGAGAAACACCCAGCCCATGCCGCCGGCACCGAGAAGTTCGGTGAGTTCGTAGTCGCCGATTCGAGCCGCGCCCAAGTCATGGTGCGAGAGCCAACTGGCCTGAAAGTCGGTCACCAATCCGCGCTGCAGAAGTTCCTCGGCCAAGACGCGTCGATCGTGTTCCACGTCGCCGCCGATGCCCTCGAATGTCTGGTCGGCGATACTCGTTCCATTGGACCCATTGGGCCGTGGAATATCCGCGCCGGACGCCAGATACCACGAGTCATCCAACAGGACCGATTCCAATCGCGACGGTAGCAGGTTCGATTCGATCTGAAACACGTACGAGCCGACGCGAAGTTTGTCGCCGTTGCGGAGTTGGCTGATTTCCACACGGCGACCGTTCACGAAAACTCCCGTGCGGCTGCGAAGGTCGCGGACGCGAAGCGTGTTGTCGTCGAGCGTGATCACGCAATGCATCCTCGATACATCGGCGGACTGCAGCTGCATGTGGCAGCGTTGAGCCGATCCCAGCAGCGTGGAATTCCGCATCAAGTTCTTGAATGCGACGACGGCTTCGTGATCGCGATAGACCAGCCGAGCGAAGGGGATCGCCACTTGAGGTCGCATGTGGCGCGACTCCGTGACCGACTGGTCCGAGGGCGGAGTGTGTTGTGGAAGGGTGCTCGACATCACTCAGTTATACCGTGACGCAACGAACTCGCCATCAAACGAAAACGATCGCTTCAACCGCTAATTTCATCCTGCCAAATCTGAAAGACGTCAGCCTGACCCCGGAAAGTGGATTACTTGGCGGCGTGATAACCCCGCCACATCCAGACGAGCGTATCGGCCAGCGTTTGCTCGAACACTTTACCGTCACAATGACGCGTTGCGCGACTGAAGACGTAACGATAGTCGTAACCTTTGGCTTTGAGCGCCGCGGCCGTTCGCTCATTGGCCATCACCCAGTTGTGATAGGTGCTTTCGGGATCCTTCGCACGGTTGTCGTTTTCGGAAACGTGCGTGAAAATTCGAAGAGGTTTCTTTTCGGAGTTTTCGATCAGCTTCATGCTGGAATGGTATTCCCACGCACCCAGCGGGTACTTGGCCTCTTCCGCCGCATCATCGTCTTGCTGATCAACGAAGGTTCCGGAGTAGGTGATCAAACGGCGAAACAAGTCCGGACGAAACCAGCCCATGCTGAGAGCCGCCGCACCGCCTGAACTGCAACCCATTGCCGCTCGACCCCAGGGATTGTCCGTGAAGGCGATTTTGGGATACGCCGCTTTGATCTCCGCATTGTTCAACACGGCTGACAGCACTTCGTCATGAATGAAGCGTGCGAAGCGGTCGGACATCGTGTCGTATTCCAGTCCTCGTTCGCTGCCTTTGCCGTCATTGCCGCCATTTTGAACGGCGATGGTGATGAATGCCGGCAATTTACGATTGGGATCCTTGGAGATCGACAGATTGTCCAACGCGTTACGCACCAGATTCAGGCGACTCGGCCCGTCGTGCGTCACCAGGATTGGTGCCGGAGTTCCGTCTTGGTAGGCGGACGGGACATAAACGTAAATCTTGCGTTCCTTACGCACCGCTTTCCGAGCATCCAACGTGGCATCATCGCCACGGAAAATCTTGCTGTCCGCCAAGCTCATCGAGAATTCGAAGAATTTCCCTTTGGGATTGCCTCGATCCGTCAGATCCGGATCGATCTTGTAGTCGGGGCCGATCGTGAAGTTCCCATTACCTTGAGGGCCGGGCTTTTCCGAGTACGTGTCGTCGGCGAACGCCGGATTGGTCGCTCGACCAACGTGAGCGACCGACAACAAACAGCAGACGCAAACCGACAACACTTTCAAATTGAAGCACATCGTTGGGTCAATCGGTGAAAAGAGATTGGTGTCTCGAAATATTGACGGAATGCCGCACGCTATTGCCGGAAATTGGAGTGCCTTGGTTTCTCCGCAACCACGATCCGAGGCAGTCTGCCTGTGACCAGTCAAGCCGTCAACGATCTTGCGTTTGTAGCCGCCGTCGCCAGACGGTGGTTTCGAAGTTGAAAATCTCGGGTTAACACGGGGAACAGTTCAAGCAGGTTTTGAACTCGGAGAGGGGGAAGGGGTCGGGTGGTTCAAAGCATCTCAGTCCGGCGGCCGGACACATCTTGGCAAGGAACAAATGACCTC
>JAQBZS010000461.1 GCA_027622115.1 Planctomycetota bacterium
AGCTACGGTAACTCGCATGCCAAATGCCGGTTTAATTTCAGCGCCGTCCCTTAGGTCGCAACCTGAAACGCTCAATCATGCCGCCGAATCACAATCAACCCCCGGCCGAAGCAAATTCGCCCAAACTGGATCTCGCCAAGCGATTGAAATTCCTCAATCTCGACGATCTGGATCAACGCCGTCTCCGCGAGTGCATTGCGGGATTTGCGGATTGTGCCGATGCGTGTGTCGAGTCTTTTTACGCTCATCTAGAGTCGTTCGACGAGACTGCTCAGTTTCTGTCGGACCCCGTTCTGGTGGCTCGCCTGAAGATTTCCCAGCGAGCCCATTTCATGTCCATGCTGCAAGCGGAATGGCACGGCGACTACGAAGATCGCCGCAAGCAAGTTGGCCGGACTCACGCGGAGCTGGGCGTCGAACCGACGTGGTTTCTCGGATCCTACAACCTGTTCGTGCAGCAGTGCGTCGATCAATTCGTCTCGCAATTGAGCGGCGGCGACGACGGTCGTTTCGATCATCTGCGTTCGCTGATGAAAGCGATCTTCCTGGATGTCGGTCTGACACTGGACGAGTACTTCCTGGCGTCCACGAAGGATCTTCGCCGAGCCCTGGACATGTACAACGAGGCCAACACTGAGCTTCGCCAATTCGCTCACTTCACGTCGCACGATCTCAAGACACCCTTGGGCACGGTCGCCAATCTGTGCGAAGAAGTCATCGACGAATTCGGCGACCAGATTCCACCTGCGGCTCGCGAGCTGATTCAGTCGGCACAGAGCACGGCTTACCGTATGAGCGCCACAATCGACGAATTGCTCGCCACGACCATCGAATACGAAGACGGAAAACGATTCAGCCAAGTTTCATTGGCGTCCCCAATTCAAGATGCAGCGGCACGCGTCGATCGTGAGCTGAAGGAAAAGCAAATTGAATTGACGTTGCCGGATTCCTTTCCAAGCGTCATGGGGAATCGGGTCCAACTGCGCGAAGTGTTTTACAACCTGCTTACCAACGCGGTGAAGTACATCGACAAGCAACCGGGGCAACTGAAAGTCACGATTGCAACCTCGGATTCCCACGTAACGATTGCGGTCCAGGACAACGGACCGGGAATTCCGCAGGAAGAGCAACCTCGCATTTTCGCGCCCTTCCGTCGGCTCGCAATACACCGCGACGTCTCGGGCTCGGGACTCGGTCTCTACTTCACGAACTACGTGGTCGAGCAACACGGCGGGCGATTGTGGCTGGAGTCTCAACTCGGTGTAGGCAGCACGTTTTTCGTGAGCTTGAAACGAGCGCCTTGACGGTAGCTGCACTTGTGATGCATCCGAAATTGCGTTCCATCCGCGCCATTTGCTCGTCGTGACAAACTCGAACTAAGACGGGATGCGGCGACCGTGCGGGTCTTCCTCGGGTGCATCGAGTTCCGTGGCCAGCGCTTCCCGCATACCTTCGTCGATAAAGTGTTCGACTCGCGCGGCCGTCTCGTGCAGATGATCGTCCGGAACGGCGAAATGCTTCGACATGTAGATCTCAAACAGCCGATGAGATCGCACGAGCTTTTTGGCTTTGCGCCGGCCGAGGTCCGTCAGCGAGTAACCCGTCGGTGTCACCAACACCTTTTGCTGACGCCTCAAACGCACGAGCGTCAGTTTCATCAACCACGCGTTGACGCCTGGGAGCCGCATCGGAAACTCCGCGCCTGGTTGATGCAACTCTTCACGGCGGAACAAGAAGCCCAACACGTCTTCGCTCGCAATCCGCAACGTGATTTGCAAGCGGTCGATCGCCTTGCTGATCGTTCCGTGACGCGGGCCGAACAACGCCGCCGCGACGAACAAGCAACCGCAGGCCACCGCCATCATCCCGGCGGTGCTGGCATCTTTGATCATCGGATAACCGAGCGATTCAAAAATCATCGGCGGCAGAGTTCTTGCGAACACGTGTCCAAGAAACGCGCTAGCCGCTGCAATGATCAGGCTGAGGCCGATCATCACGTGCAAGCGATCCGTCAACAGATTCGCCGTGGCTGCCGGCACGATCAGCATGGCGATCACCAAGATACTGCCGACGCTTTCGAACGCCGTCACAACCGTCGCGGCCGTGACTCCCATCAAGGCGTAATGCATCACCGTGGCATTGATTCCCAATGTCGTCGCCAAACCGGGATCGAACGCGGCGACGCGCAACTCCTTATAGAACAACGTGACCAGCAGTAGATTGAACAGCAGCACCGCACCGTTCGAAATCGCCGCAACCGGGATCGCCGTCGAGCCGTACGTATTGAGAACTTCGGTTTCCAATAATCCGTAGAGCACGCAATCCGGGTCAATGTGCGCTCGGTCCGCCGCCAAGCGAATCAGCAGCAGGCCCATCGCGAAGAACGTGATGAACACCACGCCCAACGCGGCGGACGATTCGACTCGCCCCAACTTCTGCACGAGTTCCGTGAGCAACGCCGTGAGAATGCCGATGATCATGGCACCGGCGAACAGCACCGCATGCCAGGTGGCTTCGTGAGTTTCCGAGGAAATCCAGCCGGCATCGCGCAATCCGCCGACAAGCAAGTACGCCGCCACCACGCCCAAGAGCGACGTGTGACTGAGCGCGTCACCCATCATGCTTTGTTTACGAAGCAGCAAGTAGTTTCCGGGCAGCGCGCACGACATCGCGGCCATCGCGGCCACCACGACCGTCCACGTGTCGAGGTCGATCCAAGTGGAAATGGTTTCGGCGAAGTGCGACATATTGATCTCGGGTCTGCCGATCCTGGCCTGGAATATTCATTAGCCGTTTTGGCGCGGTGCCACGGTTCCGGTCAAACGTGGGAACGGGGGCTATTGCATCGTCAACGCTTGATTTTGGGATTGGGTGGCCGGGGCTGGACTGAGCTTGCGAAGGAAACATCAATCGTCAGGGTTTTCCGATCAAAACCCGATGACCTGAATTTCGGCGAGACCCGACACGGCCGCTGCCGACCACCGTTCGGGGCATGCCAATCTCACATAGCGTCCCGTGACATACGGAATCGGAATGATCGTGGAATAGTCCGGTCGATCGGCGGCACCGGGTGCCATGGGGATGACACCGGACCCATCGATCTTCGGGTCCGTCGAATCATTGCTGACGCTGATGTTGACGACTTTCCAGCCGTATTGTGGATAACTCAATTGGTTGTAGTTCCAAATCTGCACCCCGGCGACAGTCCGCTCGACCCCGAGGTCCAGCACGATGAAGTGACGGTTCGCACCCGTGGGATAGACCCACATCATTTTGACGTCGTCCGACTTCCAATCGCCGTCGAACACCTTGGAACCGGGCGAATCCGGTTGCTCGCCCCCGACCGACAACACTTTGACGCCTTCCAAGACTTTCGGGGCAACTCGACCCAAAGCCATCAACAACGCGTTGGCCACGAAGCCGGCGTCCTTC
Source organism: Planctomycetota bacterium (assembly GCA_027622115.1). Taxonomy (GTDB): domain Bacteria; phylum Planctomycetota; class Planctomycetia; order Planctomycetales; family Planctomycetaceae; genus JAQBZS01. The sequence continues at coordinate 3,433 of JAQBZS010000461.1, forward strand.
AAAGCTGCGTCCTTGCCACCAACCGTTTTGATTTCTTCCAAGCGTTCGGGCAGTTTTCCCAGCCGATCCAGTTGTTCGGGCGAGAGTTTCGATTCGAAGCCTCGCTGAGCGAACAGGTCATACTGCCCGTGAATTTGGACGCCGCGCAACGCCGCCCGCAATGCCGCCACCGTATCCGGACCCGGCGTGGCGTAGAGCAGCGGAAACAGCGTCACGAGTGTGTCGACCGGCGGATCACTTGCATTCCCGAATGCCGTCAGCGCGGCGGACCGCTGTTCGGGCGATTTGGCACTCAGCGCCAGTTGCAGCGTGGCGGGACCGACTCCCGGTTCGGTGACGCGTTGGAGAACTCGCACGGCGTCGTCCCAATTGGCTTTTGCGGCTTCATTGCCCAAGACGCCGATGATGATCGGCATCGTTTCTTCGGCGAGAGACATCACGCGCAAGGTTTCCAGCGTGTTGCGCACGAGCACCGGTTTGTCGAATTCGGCAGCGGACTTTCGCAGCAAAGGAATCGCGACTTCCGGTTCTTTTCGCAGGGCATTGCGAGCGGCCGATGCATCGGCTGAATTCTCGGAAGCCAGCATGGTCATGAAGTTCTTCAAGTCGCGGAGCTTGCTGCGTCGCCGTTCGATGATCTTGACCATCTGGTCGTGTCGCGACTTCTGTTCGGCAGACGGCACATTCGAAAACACCTCGCCCAACAGTCGCGTCGCTTCGGCGTATTCGCCCAGCTTCATTTGCTCGTCGGCCTTGGCCAAGTTGGACTCGCGCAGATCATCCGCTCGCTTTGCGATGGCGGCGGCGATTTGCTGGTTGAGATCGGCCACTTTTTGTTGTTGCTCGGCGGGCGGCTCAGTGCCGGCGGGATAGATGTCGTCCAAAGCACTGATGGCTTCCTTGGCCTTCGTGAGGTCGCCACTTTCCACATTGGCGACGGCGGCAGCGAATGTTTGGTCCCACACTTTCGAGGGATCGGGTTTTTCGACGACGGGTTGCTGCTCGACCGTTTTCGATTTCTCGACGGCTGCGGACTTGGACTTCGAATCCGAAGACTTTTCGGAGGCCGTCTTGCCGCCGCAGCCAATCGCGAATCCCACCGCCAACACCACCGGAGCAACGAATGCGATGCGTCTGGACCGTTTCATGTCATCAACCGATCTGTGGCTTGAACTGCACCATTCGGTTTCGAAATGAATGAAACCGAGTTGGGGGTGCAGGATTTCGAGAAAGCCGGACATGTCTCGACCGGCCATTTGGTTTGATTCACCACCGGCATGGTATGCCAACCAAGCGAGCCAAAAACAGCCATCGACCGTGTCCGCGGCAAGCGAGCGAGGACGGGGGCAAGAATGGTTGCATCATTTCGGACAGGCGCTCGTGCGGTCACCCGGTAACTTCGGCACGCTCGGCCAACAGCCCACGCATCCGGAGAATTCGCGGCGTCGCCAACCCGGTACTGACGAATCAACTCGATCAAACGAACGATCGTTTTTGGATTCGCTGGACGACGTCTTGCACTTCTCGAACCGCAATGGTGATGTCGTCCTGTGTGTTGCCTCGTCCAAGCCCGAAGCGAAGACTCGATCGGGTGAGCGAGTCCGACAGCCCCAGGGCTCGCAAGACGTGACTTGGTTCGGGGTTCACCGAAGTGCAGGCCGAGCCTGAACTCACCGCGATTCGCTTGAGGCCCGTCATCAACGCTTCGCCATCGACGTTGGGAATGCTGACGTTGAGGTTGCCCGGCAATCGCAATCGATCGCCTGCGGAATCCGTGCCATTCACTGCCGGGCCGTTCAGACTGATTCCTTCGATGCCTTCGGACAGATCGCGCCACAGATGATCGCGCAAGCGCGAGGCGGACTCGACGTCTTCCATCCGACGCCGGTCCACGATCTCGCACGCCGTCCCGAGTCCCACGATCAACGGTACCGGCAACGTCCCACTGCGAAGTTGCTGTTCCTGGCCGCCACCGTCGATCAGAGCTTCCAATCGAACGCGAGGCGAACCTCGACGCACATACAAAGCACCGATCCCTTTCGGGCCGTAAATCTTGTGGGCGGACAAGCTCAGCAAGTCGACGGGCAATTGTTCGATGTCCAGCGAAAGCCAGCCGACGGCCTGAACCGCATCGACGTGGAAACGCACGCCGCGGTCGCGGCAGACCAAACCGATCGCGTTGATGTCGTTGATCGTCCCGACCTCATTGTTGGCCAGCATCACCGACACCAACGCCGTGTCGGCTCGAATGGCATCGGCAACCTGCTGCGGATCGACTCGACCGGTGCGGTCCACACTCAGGACCGTGACGTCAAAGCCGTTTCGCTTGAGGCGTTTGGCGGGATCGAGCACCGCGCGGTGTTCGGCGGCATTGACGATGAGATGCCGACGCTGGCCCGCCGACTGCATCGTGCCCTTGATTGCAAGATTGTTGGATTCCGTGGCTCCGCTGGTGAAGACCACGGCTTTCGAGTCGCAGCCCAGCAAAGCGGCAACTTGAGTTCGAGCAGTGTCGACAGCCGCGGCCGCTTCCCAACCGAATTGGTGATTGATGCTACCGGCGTTGCCATAGCAATCGCGGAAGAACGGCAGCATCGCCTGCAACACATCCGGATCGACGGGCGTCGTCGCGTGGTGATCGAGATAGATCGGGCGTGGTGCTGCCGACGAGATTGTCATGTCGGGGCCTTAACGAATTTCCCAACGAGATCGACGAAGCACTTGCCGCGTTGTTCAAAGTTGGCGAACCAATCGTAGCTGGCACACCCGGGCGACAGCAGCACGACGTCGCCCGGTTCGGA
>JAQBZS010000462.1 GCA_027622115.1 Planctomycetota bacterium
ACGCGCAGAAACTGCCGATCGTGTAAAGACGAATTCCACACGGTTATTGAGAAGTCACAAGTCGTGGTGCCGTGACCGTTCGTCGGCGCAATGGGTTATGCCAGTTGAGGCAGACATGGCTCGTTTAACCCGAAGCCGCAGGCGACCGGACTCCTGCTTTTGGAACCCGTTTTCTTCCAATCAGTAGCGACGGTACGCGTCACCTGTCGCACCACCAATATGGTGCCGCCAACGACCGCCGTTCTTTGGCGTCTCGCAGCTTTTTGACGACCGCAATGGCCGCGCTCGAAAGTTGAATCGTTCATGACAATCTGGACAGCGGTCGGTTTCGCCAACTTCATCCTCGCTTGATTTCAGAGAACTGTGGCAACTCGGGCACCGAAACTTCACCGAGATTCGCCCTCCTAATCGAAGCCTTTGCATTCACCTTCGAGGGATCAAATAGCCCCGGCACTTTTTTTCGGCGATCCAGTTCGACATTCCCTCGCGCCAGATCAGGTCATCGGGTGCAAGCTGTTCCATTGCCGCGATTCGCTTCAGATCGCTTGAGGAAACTGGGCCATACTGTTGGCCATCGCGCGTGAATAGCCATTCAGCCACGGCTCTTCCGTTGAAAGGGGTTGTGGGTTGATGTTCACCGAACATTCCACCGAGAATCCGGCGCGAGTTCAACGAAATTGATCTCGTAATCTCACCGCGCAGCTATCGGCGACACTGCCGGTCGCGCGAAAACGGCCCCCCCCCCGGCGGCATGCCGTGAAGCGTGAAACGAAACGAGAGGGGGTTGTGCTGTAAACAAATTTGCAACAGGTGCTCCTCAGCGTGACGAGGCGCGTGACAGCGTTACGACCACATCGAAGCGGAACGTTCGTGGTTTGCGATCGCGGGAATTGCTTGAATCCACCCACGAGTTCAAGTTCAATGGTGAACGCTGAAAAATCGACATTTGGTCCGCTTGGGTTGGACATGTAAAGAACGCACATGACGGAAACTCGTGGCGAGCGAATTGCAGGATCCGATTATTTCCGCGATTTCTGCGCCATTTGTGGCGATCCCATCAGAGTTCCCAAGTCGAAGCGGTTTCTTCCGAAAAACTTCTGCCTGCGCTGCATGCTTGGCGAGATCGGAGTCCATCCTGGTCCGGGGACTATTAATCCCACGACACCAGAAAGTCAGCGGCATTATGACGGAGGTAGGTTTCACAGTGGAGAATGGTAGTGACCTCAAGAAACCGAGTTCAGACTCAAAGTGGTAGCACATGGGTAGCACCGAGTCGAGATTCCGTTTTCCACCCGCGCAAGAAGAAAGCCCTAAACCCGAGTGGATTCAGGACTTACGGGAATGAGAGCGCAGGGGCTCGAACCCTGGACCTACGGATTAAAAGTCCGTTGCTCTACCAACTGAGCTACGCTCTCTAGCGCTGAAAAGGGTGCGGGCTTATTCTCAGGGGATGGCGGGCGTGCATTGGCGACGCGCGCCTGATCCATCCGCAACCGTCCTTTTCACTTCGTGGTCGACAGCGCCGACCAGACTCGGGCGAGAATAGCAGAATTGAAAAGCCGAACAAACCATTGGCCGAATTCCCGCTCTTCCACATCAAATCGCGATGAATCGGTATTCAATGATCGGACGACCGTTCAATCTTCGGTTGGTGATTCATCTCGAAGCCAACCGTCGCGCGACCAGCCGCGTTGCAGGTTGTATTGCTGAATGAGTTCTTTGAGCCGGGTTTCCGTCAGCGACGCTCCGGAACTCGGACCGTCCGGAATGGACTCCGATAAGAACCGCTTGGGCAGCGTGTCTTCGGCGGGAGTCCAGCCTTGTTGGATGTTGTAGCGTTTCTTGGCTGTCACGATGCGATTGGCCGTTTCCTTGAGTTGATCAACCGTTGCGTCCAAACCACTGACGAGTTGCCACATCTTCGCCATCGAAGCCAGCTTGTCCTCGAAGACGCCGCGTAGGAATTTGCAGAGGATCAGCGAGTCCATCAACGTGGCTTCGTTCTCAGTTTCGATGGCGAGTGCCGGTGCGTCGTCCGAGATGTGCAGGCGGTCCACGGCGGTGGAGAAATCGACTTGATAGGCACCCGAGCGATTGTGATCCGCTCCACGCGTCCCAACGGCAAAACCGAGTGCCATCGTCTGCAAGGCTCGCGGTTCGTAGCCGGGAAGTTCCAACCCCTTGACGTGCGGAGCGAAGTCTTCGCTGCCACCGCCGATCTCGGCCGCCGCAGCTCGGCTTCCTTTCGACAGCAACTCGCCGATGCCGCGAACGTGACCGATGTCTCGAAGTGTCGCAATCAGAGCCTCGCCATTGCCGAAATGCAGCTCATCGGCGGTGAGCAGTCCGCGTTCGGCACACTCCATCGCGAAAGCGATCGTCGCACCGGCACTGATCGTGTCGATGCCGACTTCATCGCAGATCGACGACGCGTGCAGCACGACGTCGGGATCGGAAATGCCGCACAACGGCCCAAGTGCGAACAGATTCTCGTACTCCATCCGCACACCGGTGTTGGCCCGCGGCGATTGAAAGATGTGTTCGCAACCGATTGTGCAGGCGGCGCAGGACGCGCGAGTCCGCGGATGCGATGCACTCATGGCTTCCGGCGCGATTTCCTCGACCTGCGCAAACGTCGATTCCTGAAAATTGCGGGTCGGCAGGGCTCCGATGCGATTGAACGTCAAGAGATTGCTGACCGTGCCAAGTTCACGGTACTTCTCTGTCGCCGATCCGAACGACAGTTGCGTGAGTTGTTTCGCGTACGCCGCCAGTTCACGTGGGTGTGCGAATTCGGTGAGTCGGTCACCTCGGACGGCGACGGCTTTCAACTGCTTTGACCCCATCACGGCTCCGAGTCCGCCACGGGCGGCGTGGCGACCGTCATGCGACACGGACGCGAAACGAACCAAGTTTTCGCCCGCAGGCCCAATGACGGCCGTGCGAAACGAGCGCCCGAGTTCGTCGGCCAGCAGTTTCGCCGACTCGGGGACCGTTTGGCCCCACACGCGTGAGGCATCGGCGAAGCGAACGGTGTCCGGTTCTATGACCAGCGTGGTCGGCCCGTCCGCCGCACCGACGATCACGATGGCATCGAAGCCCGTTTTCTTGCCGGCAATCGCAAAACCCGACGACGAAAGTGAATCATTGATCCGCTCCGTCAACGGCGACTTCGACATGACGGCGAATTTCGCGGACGTCGTCAGCGGGCTGCCGACGAGCGGACTGAACACAAACACCAACGGGGCCTCGGGTGCAAGTGCCTCGACAAAACCCGGAGTCTCTTGCGTGAGTAGCCACGTTCCCAACCCAGCGCCGCCGATGAAATCGCGGAGAATATTCGGCGGGATCGAAATGGGAGCGGATGTGCGAGTCGACAAATCGACTCGCAAGTATTGGCCGTGATAGCCGGGAACATTCAAGGGCATCAGTAGCGATCGTGGTTGTTGGATCAAAGCGACTCGGACTGCACACCATACCGACCCTGCGAGCGTCTGGCACACGTTGACCGCGTCGTGGGGGTAGGTCTACAGTGTCGGGTCTCTTGGAAAGCGGCCCGTTTTTTGCGGCTTTCACTCGAATGGCGGTTCCTCTCGCTCGCACCGGCAACCGCAATTCTCGCCCGGCTCCTCTCGACTAAGCACACATGTCAAACCCGGAAACCCCGTCACCAGACGAAAAGAAACACGAGTCTCCTCGTAAGCAGAAATCGGGAGACAAGGACAAACCCGAGCGCCCGCAGTCCAACGTGTTTTGGTATCTGCTCGTGCTGTTGGTTTTAGTCATCATCGGTTTCAGCCTGATGGGCCGGACTCCACGCGGCGAAAAACTCACGATCTATGAGTTCCGCACGAAGGTGAAAAATCTGCAGTTCACCAAGGACAACGTCCATGAACTTGTCTTCGGACTGGGCGAAATTCGATTTCAAACGAAGCCGATCGACAAGGATAACGTCGAAGAATCGATGGAGGCCGAGTACTACCACATCAACACCTATGGCCTCCCGGACGAAGAACTGGATCGGCTGAGCGTCTTCTTGGACGAACACGAAATCGGTCACGACGCGGAATCGAAACCCTCCGAATGGCAGTCGCTGGCGTATCTGCTGCTGATCCCGATCGTGTTTTTGATGATCTTCATCTTTCTCTTCCGTCGCATGGGCGGTGCCGGCACGGCGATGTCGTTTGGCCGCAGTCGCGGCAAGCTGATGGCGGACGAAGAAATCGGAATCACGTTCGACGACGTCGCGGGAATCGACGAACCCGTGCAGGAATTGCGTGAAGTCGTGGAATTCCTAAGAACACCGGCAAAGTACCAAGCGCTCGGCGGACGAATTCCGCGCGGCGTGCTCCTGGTTGGACCTCCGGGAACGGGCAAGACCCTGCTGGCCAAGGCTGTGGCCGGTGAAGCGGGCGTGCCGTTCTTCAGTTTGTCCGGTTCCGATTTTGTCGAGATGTTTGTCGGTGTCGGTGCGGCTCGCGTTCGAGACATGTTTCAGCAGGCGGGGCAAAAGTCGCCGTCCATCATTTTCATTGATGAACTCGACGCACTCGGCAAGGTGCGCGGCAGCGGCATGCCGGGCGGGCACGACGAACGCGAACAGACGCTCAACGCGTTGCTGGTTGAAATGGACGGCTTTTCGTCCGATCAGAGCGTGATCGTGATGGGAGCCACCAACCGACCGGAAACTTTGGATCCGGCTTTGATGCGTCCGGGCCGTTTCGATCGCCACGTGGTTGTCGATCGTCCCGACATCAAAGGTCGCGAGGCGATCCTCAAAGTGCATGCGGCCAAAGTGAAAATGGACGACGACGTTGATCTGCATCGCCTGGCCAAACTGTCGCCCGGATTCGTGGGCGCGGACCTAGCGAACTTAGTCAACGAAGCCGCGCTGCTGGCCGCTCGCAAGGACCAAAGCAAAGTCTCCATGCCGTGTTTCGAGGAGGGCATCGAACGCCTGATGGCCGGGCTGGAGAAGCTGTCGCGGATCATCATTGAAGACGTGAAAGAGCGAGTCGCGTATCACGAATGCGGGCATGCGTTGGTGGCGTGCAGTCTGCCGCACACGGATCCGGTGCATAAGATTTCAATCATTCCCCGGGGCATGGGGGCGTTGGGTTACACGTTGCAACTTCCGGAAGACGACCGACAGCTCAATACACAAAGCGAACTGGTCAACCGGATTTGCGTGCTGCTGGGTGGAATCGCCGCCGAGGACATCATCTATCAGGAGACATCGACGGGGGCTCAAAACGATCTGCAACGAGCCACCAATATTGCCCGTCGCATGGTGACGGAATTCGGGATGAGCAAGACCATCGGGCGCGTCCACTACAGCGCCGACCAACGATCTCCGTTCCTCGCCGGGGCTCAGGGCTATTCACCCGACTATGTCAGTTCGACTGAAACCATGCGAGAAATCGACATGGAGGTCAAACGGATCATCGATGAGTGTTCGGCCACGGCTTATGAAATCCTTAAGACGCAAGTGGAAGTGCTGAAGCACATGACTCGGCTGCTGAAAGAAGAAGAGACGATGAACGCCCAGCAGCTTCAGGAGATTCTCGATCAATACAAGACGGAACGTGGGCCGATCCTGAAAGCGGGGACGCATGCGACGACCGTGACGATGATGGCGGAACACGATGCGGCCCGCGAACAGAGCCAGCAGGCGACTGCGGACGAGGAGTCACGCGCTCGCGAGGACGTAGAGACTCCGCCGGAAAGCCCGTCAATGGGCGAATTGGGGTGAATTGGATGTCGGCGGGGTGGCACGCTACGCGAGTAACGATTTGCAGTTTGGCTCAAAACGTCTTGATGCGAACAGCCCAAGGCTGTTGGATGCGGGCTGGCTCACCGGGATTTCGCTTGCTCGTCTCGAATGAAATCAAAGAGACTTGACCTTTTTTCTGTTTTCGCAACCGCAACGTCCAACGGTCCGTCCTGTTGAGACTTGTGAGCCTGAGCGAAGCCGAGCTTGCTTGCTCCAGATCCCACGGTCTTGGTTTCGACATCTTGGCAATGAAAAAGGTCAAGTCTCTTTGATTGCCCTGGCATCCAATCAAATCAAAGAGACCTGACCCTTTCTTGGCTTTTCTTTTTTGGCTTCCGGATGGATTTAGCATCACTTTTTTCGATCCGAAGTGTTGATTCCGAATTCGCTAGTGCGGCGTCCCAGAAGTTCTGCGACCGATTTTGGCAATCTAACTTATGCGGCTTTGGCCGCGGGG
>JAQBZS010000463.1 GCA_027622115.1 Planctomycetota bacterium
ACGGCGGGGATTTATTACATCGAAGCGTTCGGCCAGAGGCTGGGTTCGTATTCAGACCCGTATCTCGTGCTGGAACAAATCACAAAGAACAAAGAAGGAGTCGAGTCTGTCCGGCGGATTTCTGTGTTGGACGATGACGCCACGAATATCGGCGGCACCGCCTTCAATTCGCAAACGGACGATCCGGTCTATCGATTCCAGGCGGCTGCCGACGGCGTGTACCGCATCTCGATCCGGGATCGGTTCTACGAAACTCGCGGGGCGGCCGATCTGGTTTACCGAGTTTCGATCCGTGCTGAACAACCCGACTTCCGACTTGTCGCCCTTCCGGTTGGACCGAGCGCGGCCGCCAATTCACCGAGTTCAACGGGAAGTCTCGCGCTGCGGCGTGGCGACAATGTGTCCATTGATGTGTATGCCTACCGCCAGGACGGTTACGACGGCACGATCGATCTCTGGGCGGAAGACCTTCCAGAAGGCGTGTCTGTTTCCGCGTCGTCCATCGGCCCCGGACAAGCGACGGCTGTCTTGGTTTTTTCAGCGACCGAAAACTGCAAGGTGGGCTTCAAACGGATCAAGATTCTCGGCAAGGCTCGAATTGACGATGGCGTCAAGGTCGCGGCTCTTACGGCCGCCGAGGCTGCCATTAAGCCGGCAACCGACGCACTTCCGAAATTGACAGACACCGCCAGCAAGGCGAAGGCGGCATCGGACAAGGCGAAAGCTGATCTCAAGACCGCGGCGGATGCGCTGGCAAAAAAACCGGACGACAATGGGCTCAAGCAAAAGGCGGAAGCCACCAAGAAAGTTGCCGATGTCGCCGCAGCCGCCGAAAAGTCGGCAAACGACGCTGTTGCCGCAGGAGAGAAGAAACTGTTCGATGCCGAGGCGGCAGTGAAAAAAGCGGAAGCGGAAAAGAACGCGGCGGCCAGGGAAGTCACGCGCAACGCCCGTGCGGCGACGATTGCTTGGACGGTCAGCCCTACGAATCCCGTGATCACACGTTCGGCAAACGCAATCGGATTGTCGATCATCTCCGAAGTCGCTCCGTATCAGATTGAGGCGAAAGTGGGACGGGTCGTGGCTCACCAAAGTCGACAGATTCTCGTGCCCGTCAAAGTCACCAAGCGAATCAAGATCGACAAGGACATCGCGCTGGCGTTTACGGGACTACCGAACAACGCGCAGATCGTGGTTCAGAACGACAAGGTCACCAAGGATCAGACGGAACGCTTACTCCGGATTTTTGTGAACAACAACGCTCCGGAATCGACCTACACGATATACCTGCAAGGGACGTGTCAGATTGCTTACATCCGCAATCCCGAGCGAGTCGAACGTGCCAAGAAAGAACAAGCCGATGCCGTGAAGGATGCTGCTACGGCTGTGGAAGTTGCTAAGAAAGCCGTGCAAGCACGCGACGCCGCCACTAAGCAGGCAACCGACGACGGCAACAAGTTGAAGCTGTCGCAGACGGCTCGCGAAAATGCCGCCAAAACTGTGCAAGCCGCCGAAGCCGCCGCAAAAACCGCTAAGGACGACAAAGCTAAAGCGGATGCTGCGGCAAATCTGGCCAAGGCGAAGCAAGCCCTGACGGACGCAGAGAAGGCGTTTGCCGACGCAACCGTCGCTGCCAAGGCGTCAGCCGACGATAAGACCAAGAAAGAGGCTGAAGCCAAGGATGCCGATGCGAAGTCCAAAGCGGCTGCTGCGGCCAAGACTGCGGCGGATAAAGAATTGACGGACGCGACGAACGCTGCCAAGCCGAAGAATCTGAATTTCCTGCCGGTCTCGGATGCGATCGTGATTACGGTGAAGAAAGCTCACATTCAATTGACTGCAGCTGTACCTGGTGGTGGCGCGCTAAAACGCGGCGGCAAACTGGAAGTCAAAGTGACTGCCAAGCGAGTCAATGGATTCACCGGTCCAATCACGTTGAGCCTGCCGTTGCCGCCCGACGTCAAGGGTCTCGCCGCACCGGCGATCACGATTCCTGCGGACAAGACCGAAGGAATGTTTGTGATCAACGCCGCGGGTGACGCGACCGAGGGTCAGCTCGCGAATATGGTAATTCGTGGCACTGCCGATTTCGGTGGTGACAAGGCCGCGGTGGATGTCGCTGTTGCAATCAAAGTCGCGAAGTAGTTCGCACCTCGACAGATTCAATCACATGGATGATTTCAGAATTCGCAAAAACGCTTGAGGGGGCAGGAATATGAAGGTTTTCACTCGCTACGCATCAGTCGTGTGGTTGGTCATGGCGACTGCCGTTGTCGTCGGTCAAGAAACGAAGAAAGAAGATTTGAAGGCCATTCAGCCCGAAGTCGCCAAACTTGGGCGACCGGTGGACTTCGAAAAAGACATCTATCCGATACTCGATGCCAACTGCATCGCGTGCCACAACTTGGCGATCGCGGAAAGTAAGCTGAACTTGGAAGAGGTCGCCACAATCCTCAAGGGCGGCAAACGGGGGCCGGGACTGGTCGCCAAGGATCCGGAAAAAAGTTTGCTGTATCAAGTCGCCTCTCGCGGCAAGCAACCGGTCATGCCACCGATTCCGAACAAGGTCGAGGCTTCCGCGCTAACGCCAAAAGAACTCGGACTGCTGCGGCAGTGGATCATGGAAGGTGCATCGGTTGGTGATGGTGCCACTGTCGATTCCGTCCAATGGAACACGCTGTCCAACGATTTGAAGGCGATCTATTCCGTAGCTGTCAGCGAATGGGGCCGATTCACGGCTGCCGGTCGCACGAATCAAATTGATGTCTACGAAGTCGGTACTGGCCGTCACGTCGCGCGATTGAATGATCCGGCTCTGCAAGCCATCAAGATCGACGGCAAACCCATGTACGCTGGTGGAGCCGCTCATCGAGACTTTGTTCACGCTCTGGCATTCAATCCTCAGCAGAATCTACTGGCGTCCGCCGGCTATCGAGTCGTCAAACTCTGGAAACGGCCCGACAACGCACAAAAGGCGAAGATCGACATCGGTGTCGACTCGAACGCGATTGCCCTCAGCGCCGACGGCAACCTGATGGCTGTTGCGGGAGTGGATAACGTCGTCCACGTTTGGAACAACAAGGCCGGTAAGGCTGCGAAGCTTCAGGGTCACAAAGCGCCCGTGACCGGAGTTGCTTTCTGGCCAGCCCCCGTTGACAAATACAAGGTCGAAAAGGCCAACGGCGATGCTCAAACGGCATTGCGAACGGCTTTCGATAATCTGCAAACCGCGCAGGTCAATCTTGAGCGGTTTAACCCGAAAGCGAAGAAGCTTGACGCGGAACAAGAGAAGGTAGAGCGAGAGAAGCTGCAGGCAGCGGTTACAGCAACGATGGCGGCTTTGAAAACAGCCAAAACCAACGCAGATGCCGCGACGAAAGCCGTAGGGGAATTTGCCAAACAAGTAGCGGACTCCACGTTTTTGGTTTCCGTTTCGACGGACAAGACGTTTCGCGTCTGGAAGACAGACGGTTCGTTACTCGGCGAATTGGAGACACCGGCACCAATCACTGCGGTCGCGCTCAATGGCGACGGCACTCAAGTCGTGACGGGACACGCGGACAACTTGATTCGCTCCTGGGCTCGACCGGATGGAAAGCCGGTCGCCAAGAAGGACCCGGCAGACCCGGCCAAAAAGGAAGGCGAAAAAGTCGAAGGTCCGAAACCCATCAAGGAACTCAAAGGACATACAAAACCAATCTCCTCGTTGCAGTTGCTTGCATCGACCGGAACGCAGGTTGTTTCTGGAAGCGAAGACGGAACGGCCCGGACGTGGGACTTGAATAGCGGTAATGCCGTTAGAACATTCGCATTCGGAGTTCCGATTACCGGCGTGACAGCCAGTTCGGATGGTCTTCGCATCGCGGCCAGCGCCAACAACGGGACGGCCCGATTGTGGAACGCCGCGAATGGGCAGCAGATTGCGGAATTGAAGGGTGATCTTGTCGTCGGTCGAGACGTCATTGGACGGACGGATACAAAGACCGTCGCCGATGAGCAATTCAAAGACGCGGACGCCAAATTGAAGGCGGCCGATAAGGACGTCAAGGATCGCGAGGCGGCAGAGAAAAAGGCTCAAGAGGCCAAGACCGCAGCCGACAAGGCCGTCATCGAGCCGGAAAAGAAGTCCAAGGCTGCGGACGAAGTTCTTGCGAAGGCGAAAGACGAATTGAACAAGTTGACGGCTGAAATCGTCGAGCTGACCAAGAAATCGACCGATGCCGAAAAGGCGGACGTGGCCGTCCAAGCCGAACTGAAGAAGGCCAAAGACGCTCAGACCGCAGCGAACACCGCAGCAACCAATGCCGCGAAAACGCTCGTCACGGCGAATACGAACAAGACGAATGCCGACAAGGTTGTGACCGACGCCGAAGCCAAGCTCAAGGCGGCGGACGAGACCTTGAAAAAAGCCAAGGACGAATTGGCCAAGAAGACGGATGACGCGGGTCTCAAGAAAAAGGTTGAGGACGCGCAGAAAGCGGTCGTCGCGGCCCAGGCTGAACTGAAAACGGCGAAAGACGCGCAAACGGCTGCGGCAAAAGCGGCCACGGATGCGACGCAAGCAGACACGGTCGCCAAACTGGCGAAAACGAACGCCGACAAGGCTGCGACCGACGCGGACACGAAAGCAAAGACATCGGCTGCAACTCTCAAAACTGCCAAGGACGAACTGGCCAAGAAGACCAGTGGCGATGCCGCCGCGAAGAAGAAGGTCGTTGACGAGCAAAAGAAAGCCGATGGTGCAAAAGCGGAGTTAAAGAAAGTCACGGACGCACAAGCGGCATCGGTTCGCTCGGCGGAATTGGCAGTAAAAGCTGTTGCCAAAGCGAAGACGGAACTGACCGAAACGACCGCTCTGAAGGCAGCTACTGAAGCGACTCAAAAACAAGCCACCGCCGACCTTGAAGCCGGAAAGAAGAAGGAAGCGGAACCGGGCAAAGCGTTGCTAGGCATCGCGTTTGCCATGGACGGAGACACGATCGCCACTGTCGGCGCCGACAATTTGGTTCGGCTGTGGGACGGTAAGACCGGGACACAGCTTGAGACCTTGGCTGGCCACACGGCAGCTCCGAAAACGGTCGCGTTTGATGCCGACACCAGCCTCGTCACGGCAGCCGCGGACAAGAGCGTGGTGATTTGGGATTCCAATCCCGAGTGGCAACTGATCGCCACGATCGGCACCAGCAAAGAAGCCCCGCTGGATATCAGCAAGTCGCCGTTTGTCAGCCGAGTCATTTCGTTGGACTTCAGTGACGACGGCAAGCTGCTCGCCACGGGCGGCGGTGATCCGTCGCGAAGTGGTGAAGTGATCCTGTTTGACGTCGAGAAACTCAGCATTCTTCGCAAGATTGAAGATGCCCATAGCGATACGGTGTTTGACCTGGAGTTTTCTCGCGACGGCAAGTTGCTCGTCAGTGGAGCCGCCGACAAGTTCGTCAAGATCCACGATGTTGCAACCGGCAAGCATGTTCGCTCGTTTGAAGGTCATACGCATCACGTGATGGGTGTTGGCTGGCAGGCGAACGGATTCTCCATCGCGAGTGCTGGAGCCGATAACGCGATTAAGGTTTGGAATGTGGAAACCGGCGAGCAACGACGGACGATTTCGAATTACTCGAAACAAGTCACGTCACTGCAATTCATCGGTGTGACGGAGAACATCCTGACCTGCGGCGGAGACAATAGCGTGCAGTCTCATCGCACTTCGAACGGCAGCCGACTGAAGACTTTCGGTGGCGGCACCGACTACATGTATTCGGCCGCTGCGACACGTGACAACGCGGTTGTGGCTGCGGGCGGTGAAGATGGCGTGCTCCGAGTCTGGAATGCCAACGCGCAGGCAATCGGGACGTTTGCCGCTCCGAAGAATCCAGTCACTGATGCGGACCTAGTTGCCGCAAATGCTCAAGTGACGTCGAAGTGAACGCGTCCGATGTCGTGAACCACACACATCTCGCCAATTAGATTGGCGAGATGTGCCGACATGGAAGAGTTGATGCGAGGATCGGATTCCGGCGTTGGTTACGGCGGTTCATGTTCCAAGGGATTTCCGGTACTGATTTCCGTCGTAAAATCCAATGGCGTGGAGGCTCGCGTGCTTCGCTGCGTGGACGAGGTCAAATCGGCCGAAGTTCCGTTTCGGCGAAGACAGATCGCGGTGTCGGGCATATCGTTCGAATAGCGCACCGGCGATTACTTGGTTCTTCCGTTT
>JAQBZS010000464.1 GCA_027622115.1 Planctomycetota bacterium
TCGGCAAGAAACCGATCATCGTTGAGCCGTCGCATCTTCAATTTACATCGGATGCCGGACTCTTGCCCATACGCCAATTTGACGACGCCTCCGGCTTTACGCAACAGTTCGCCGACGCACTCAACGACACGAGAGATCAACGTTACACCGAGCACTCGTTCCCCCAAAAGACCCCGCCTGCAAGCTCATCGCGGGGGACTCGCTCAAACAAACGCTGGCCAGCCCACCCACCCACTCGCGGTTCGAGAACTCCATCGACATCCGATCGCTCAACCGCCTGCGAGACGTGCTCGCCCAGCAATTCCTCGATTCGTTTGATGCACCGCCGCGCCGGCTCACGTTGGACATCGACATTCCTCGTTTGATGCTTGCATCGTGTGGACAAGACGTAAGGATTGTTCGCCGGAATCTGCTCGGTTCAATTTCGATGCCGCGCATCACGCACTCACGCAAGACCACCGCCAGCACTCAGCGAGCACGCCGTGGGGATCTACGACCGCGACTACATTCGACAAGAACCCACCCAAATGGGTTGGAGTTCGTCCGGTTTTCCACAAGTCGTGAAATGGTTGATCATTGCCAACGTGGTCGTGTTCTTGCTGCAGATTTTCAGCGTCCGTGAATTCGAGCACCGCGATTTTGGGTTGCAACCCGGCGAGGTCAACGACGACGAGTGGTTCGTCATCCAGGAGAGGCATCGCCATCTCATGCGGCCGTCGCTGGTTGAGTCTTGGCTGCAACTCGACTCCCGCAAAACCGTCTTCGGCGGCCAAGTCTGGCGATTGTTGACCAGTGCGTTTTGTCACCATCGGCAACAGATCACCCACATCGCGTTCAACATGTTGTTGTTGTGGTTCGGGGGACGCGTCATTGAACCGCTCTACGGCAGCCGCGAGTTTCTCAGCTTCTACATCACGGCCGCGATCGTGTCGGGCATCGCATTCGTGGCGATCGGCTTCATGACCAATCCGGAAATTCCGGCGATTGGAGCATCGGGTGCGGTGATGGGCGTCTTGATGCTGTTGGCGTGCCATTTCCCGCGCGAGCGGATCTATTTGTTTTTCATTCTGCCGGTCGAGATCCGTTGGGTGGTTGGTGCCTACATCGTGTACGACCTGCATCCCGTATTGATGGAGTTGGCCGGCACTCCGCTGGAGACAAGCACCGCACACGCCGCGCATCTCGGCGGCGTTGCGTTCGGATTCGTGTATTGGAAATTGAAGCTCCGCATCCTGCCGTTGTTGCAGCGGCTCGGACTTCGGGGAAATCGCTCGCGACGCGCTCCGAAACTTCGCGTGTATCAAGTTACGACGGAACCCGAAGTGGTGTCGAAGGTTGACGATCGACTCGACGACATCCTGCGCAAAATCAGCGAATCCGGCGAGGCGTCATTGAGCGACTCCGACCGCGAATTCCTAAATCGCGCCAGCGAACAACTCCGCCGCAAACGCCGCTAACTCGCCCGAGCGACAGCCCCAAGACATCATGGTGTCGGTATCGCCTCAAGACCCTTTGCCGACCGAAATCAAGTGCGAGTACGTCCGCAGATACATGCGACCGCCCGCAATCGCCGGCGTGCTACGACTGGCTTCACCCAAAGGTGATCGGCCCAGCAAGGCATACTCCTTCGATGCGGCCAAGACGACGAGTTCGCCGTCTTCGCTCACGCAGTAAACCTTGTCGCCCGCGATGACCGGCGAACCCGAGAAACCGCCGCCGATGCGCTCTCGCCAATGAACTTCGCCCGTCTTGGCTTCAATGCAAGTCACGATGCCCTTGTCGAACCACAGAAAGGCGAGACCGTCTTTGGCGATTATCGTGGGGACGTACGGGGCCTGCGTGGGGATGCGATACGCAATTTCCGCGTTCGGGCCGGGCTTCACCGCGACGACGTAATTGCCGCCCTTGCCCGAACCGGTTGATCCAAAAATCAAACCGCCGGCCGCAATCGGCGAACCCACCGTTCGCATGCTGAACGCGTCCTTGGCCGACCACAGCGGCTTGCCCGTTGACGGATCGAGGCTGTACACACCGTCGCCGGTCGAGAGGCAGATCAATTCATCCTTGCCGCTGATCTGGTGAATGAATGGCACGGAATAACAGACGCGACGAGTATCGCGGTCCGTCACCCACACTTCTTTCCCCGTCTTCCGTTCGAAGGCCATCATGCGGCTTTTCCCAGGAACCACGCCCTTGGGCGGATCGCCTTGCTGCTGGTTCGACAAGATGACCAAATCCTTGTACAGAATGGGCGACGTGCCGAATCCGTGTTGGCTAGTCCAGGTGCCGAGATCCAAGCTCCACTTTTCATTGCCGTCGTGATCGAAGGCCTTGAACAAGGTTTCGGCAGGAGTCGACCAAGCCACGTAGACCAAATCCGCGTCCACTGCCGGAGTACACGAAGCGAAACTGCTGCGCGCATGCAGGTGATGTTTCTCGGACGCGAACGACTTGCGCCAGAGTTCGCTGCCGTCCTTGGCGGAAATGCATAGCACATAGCGCGTGGCGTCCTCGGGATCGGCACTGAGCAAAAAGACCTTGTCGCCCCACAACACGGGACAGGAATGCCCGATCCCCGGCAGCTTCACGTTCCAATTGAATTGATCGGGGGTGAACTTGGCGGGCAGCACGGTTTTGCTGACTCCGACGCCGTTGACCCCGCGAAACCGAGCCCACTCCTGAGCGGTTGCGGTCGCGGTGAGGAATATCCCGAGTGCCAGCCCGATCGCGAATCGGGATTGATTCAAAACCTGTCGCATGGTTGAGCCCTTCAAGTTGGATCGTAATTGCGAGTTTTGTTGTGTGGCGAAGATTGTTCCAAGATCAGTCGAGAGTTTCACTGAGAATCGCGTCGGCCTGTGCTTGGCGGTGCTGCTTCAGAGCCACGCGAAGTTCCGGACGACTGCCGGCCAAAATGCTCACGGCCAGAATCGCCGAATTGACGGCCCCCGCCTTGCCGATCGCCAGCGTTCCCACCGGGATGCCGCGCGGCATCTGGACCGTCGCCAATAACGAGTCGAGTCCATCGAGAGCCCAGCCGACCATCGGCACGCCGAGCACCGGCAGCACGGTATGCGCCGCCACGGCACCGGCGAGATGAGCGGCTCCGCCAGCGGCGGCAATGATGACTTCGATCCCGCGTGCTTCAGCAGTTTGTACGTATTCCGCCGTTTCGGCCGGCGTACGATGTGCCGAAAGGACTCGACATTCATGAGCGACGCCGAATTCTTCCAGCGTCACCTTGGTGTGTTTCATGGTCTCCCAATCGGACTTGCTGCCCATCAGCACTCCGACCAGCGGTTTCTCGACACTCATTCCTGACTCCGTTTGCGGACAATTCGAACGGTCCAGATAGAACCGTGATGTCGAGCGAAATTATTGTGCCACTGTTGGAAACGCAACGAACCCGCGACCATTCATTCACGGCTGAACCAATTATGATTCCGAACCAATTCCCACCAATTTCGATCGCAAAGGAATCCCATGCCGAAGTCGCTGCAATGGCTCGATCACCGATTTCACTCATCGCCGTGGCACTCAATTCACGGAAGTGCTGCATTTGTGATTGCGATGATTTGCATCTGGCCGACCGTCACTCCAAGCACCCAGTTACGGGCCGACACCGGCGCAAAAACCGCCCAACTCAAGAAGGAAGCAGCACCGAAATCCAAGCCGGCGGTGGACAGCGATCTGCAAAAGTTTCTGGATCGGGTCGAAGTTTCCAAGCAAGGTCGACGTCGCACGCGGCACTTCACGAACGAAGCCGGACACATCGTGAAGCTCGATTTGAGCGGCGTTAAAACGCTCGAACGTGACGACTTTTCGGTCATCGGCGCATCGAAACATCTCGAATCGCTCAACCTCTATTCCAGCAATGTGACCGACCAAGACATGTCGCACCTTGCCGGGCTGACCAACTTGCGGGAACTGATCCTGAACTGGTGTCGGATCACGGACGTGGGTT
The DNA here is from genome assembly GCA_027622115.1 of Planctomycetota bacterium. GTDB lineage: Bacteria > Planctomycetota > Planctomycetia > Planctomycetales > Planctomycetaceae > JAQBZS01. Next base: position 3,965 of record JAQBZS010000464.1, read on the forward strand.
TCGCACATACAAAGCAAATGCACGAACTCGAGACGCTGGAAATCCGGCTGACGAAAACCACCGATGCGAGCGTGCCCATCATCAGCGGCTTCAAGCGGTTGAAGCGACTCAAGATTTCGGACACGGGCATCGGTGACCGTGGGTTGCAGATGCTGTCAACCAGTCTGCCGGAACTCGAAACGCTCAAGCTCGGCGATACCAAAATCACGGACGGCGGCGTCAAGCACTTGGCTGCGTTTCGGAAACTCAAGGGCGTTACGTTGGACGAGACGGCGATCTCGAACGCCGGTCTCAAGGAACTCGCCCAACTCCCGCAATTTCGTTGGACGGCGACGCATGACGAAACCACGCGAGAATTCATCCATCGAGCGGAGCAAGGCAAATTCGAGGACATTGAGCGGATGAGCGCTCCGGGAGTGTCTCTTCCGGAAAGAGGCCGCTACAAACTGACGAAGCTCGAAAAACTGGAACAACGAGACCGCGACAAGAAGGCAGGACAGGATCGCTATCGCGTCGAATTCCATTGGACAGTACCGGAAACCAAAACGGATGAGTTCGTCTATATTCTCCTCAGTGTTGAACGAGGCACGATTCGTGGCCAACAAGTTGGACTTATTGAATAGTGTGGCACTTATGAAACACTCACAGTTTTTCTGGATGGTTCTGGTCGTCGTTTCGGCTGGATTTCAGCAAAGCCGCTCGGCAGTTGCTGACGAAGTCGACATTCTCATTCGAAACGGACGCGTCGTCGACGGCACCGGCAACCCGTGGTTTCATGCGAACTTGGCCGTGCGAGCGGGTCGCATCGTTGCCGTCGGGAAACTCGACGATTGGACCGCCAAACGGAGCATCGACGCCAAAGGGCTCGTCGTTTCGCCGGGGTTCATTGATATCCATTCGCACTCCGATTTGCTCTTGCTGCAAGATGGCCACGCGCAGAGCAAGATTCGGCAGGGAGTCACCACGGAAGTTCTCGGCGAAGGCGATTCCGCCGGGCCGTCCTCGGGCCGATTGAGCCCGCGACGGCTGCAAGTCGGCGATCGGCAATTGGAATGGTCCACGTTGGGCGGCTATTTCGATGCGGTCGAACAGGCGGGCGTCGCCACGAATGTGGTGTCCTACGTGGGACTCTCGACCGTCTGGCGCTGCGTGATGGGAGATGCGTTCGACCGTCCGACTGATGCCGACTTGAAGCAAATGGAAGTGCTCGTTGATGCCGCCATGCGAGACGGTGCGATCGGGTTGTCGAGCCAAGTGATGATGCCGCCGGGTTCGTTGGCCACGACCGACGACATCGTGCGGCTGTGCAAGGTGGTCGCGAAATACGGGGGGCTATACTCGACGCATATCCGCAACGAGGGCACGGGAGTCCTCGAGTCCGTGAAGGAAGCCATCGAGATCGGCGAGCGGGCCGGAGTGGCGGTCGACGTGATTCACCTCAAAATCGCCGAGCAGAAACTGTGGGGCCGCATGCCGGACGTGATCGCGCTGTTCGAGGCGGCGCGGGCTCGGGGGCTGAACGTGCAGGCGAATGTCTATCCTTACACGCGTGGCAACAACAACCTATCCAGCATCATTCCACCGTGGGCTCATGAAGGCGGGAAGGCGGCCATGCTACGTCGGTTGCGCGACAAGTCGCTGCGGCCACGGCTCAAGCGAGACATCCGTCATGGTGTCAAGGATTGGTACAACCATTACACGGCGGTCGGCAGCGATTGGAGTCGCATGCTCGTCAGCGGCAATAACAGTCTTAAAGGTCTGACGATGGATCGAGTCATGCAGTTGCGCACGAATGGCAAATCCAAGGACGTCGATCTGCTGGACGAGTTGTTTGACATCCTGATTGAAAACGACGGTTCGGTGAGCACCGTTTATGCGCATCACACGGAAGCCGACATGAACCTCGCGTTGCAGCAACCGTGGTGTTCAGTTGGTTCGGATGGTTCCGCATACGCCACAACGGGACCGCTCCGGCAGGGCAATCCGCATCCTCGCAATTTCGGCACGTTTCCGCGCGTCTTGGGTGTTTATGTGCGCGATCTGAAACTGCTGACACTGGAAGACGCGGTTCGCAAAATCACGTCGCTCAATGCGAACAAGATCGGCTTACGAGATCGCGGACAGCTTCGCGAAGGCTTTCATGCGGACATTACGATCTTCGCCCCCGAGCGAGTGATCGATCGAGCGACGTACACAGCACCGTTTCAGTATCCGTTTGGGATCGAGTATGTCATCGTCAACGGTC
>JAQBZS010000465.1 GCA_027622115.1 Planctomycetota bacterium
TCGATGAATTCCACTTTGAACGCCCGCCAAATCTGAAATCCGTAAGCCAGACCCCGCCCCCCCAAACGCAACTTGCGAAACGAATTCTTCACCCCAAAGGGGTCAAACAGCGAAGCCCAGGGTCGCGCCAGCGTTGGGGTTCGCAACGATGTTTTGATGGCAGACCCAGGGTGCGCTGCGCGACCCTGGGCTTTGTTGTTGAACTCCTTCGGAGTAGCAAGCTCGGCATCCCATGCATTCCCCACCCGTGATCGCAGTTGCGTTCGGAGCCGCGCTCGGTTGGGCGGTTGGGCTGGGATGCTTGCCGATCATCGTTCACTTCTTGCATCGACGCCGCTATCGCGAAACCACTTGGGCCGCGATGCGGTTCTTGCTCGAAGCCACGCGGAAACGATCGCGACGACTCAAGCTCGAACAACTGCTGCTGCTGGCCGTGCGAACCGCCGTGATGGTGCTGATCGCCGTTGCCATCATGGGGGAATTGTCCGACACGGGGCTCGGCGACGCCGCCGCGCCGGGGGCTCGGCATTACATCATCGTGCTGGATACTTCGCTGAGCATGGGCACGCGAGTCGACGATGGGACTCGCATGGATGCCGCGAAGGAGATCGCCCGCCGCATCGTCCGTGAAGCCAATCAGGGCGATGCCTTCCACCTGCTGCAAATTGCCAACACCACGCGTGCGATGGTGTTTCGCCAGCCGGCCTTTCAGAAACGGCACGTGCTGGGTGAACTTGAAGAACTCAATGTGACGGACGAGCCGGGCAACGTCGTGCAGACATTGGAAGCCGTGCAGGATTTTCTCACGAAGTTGCCCAATCTGTCGCAGAAGGAAGTCGTCGTGTTGAGCGACTTCCAGCGTGCGAATTGGCTGCCCGATTCCAGCGGCGGCCAAGCCCGGTTGCAGGAATTGCTCCGAGAAACCGCGGCCAAATCACGGCTGGTGATGTTGGACGTGGGCCGCTTCGAGGCCGCGAATCTGTCGGTCACGGGCATCAAGGCCGATCAGCCGTTTGTGTCGCTCAAGAGTCCCGTCGTCGTGAGTGCGACCGTCAAGAACTTTGGCAGTTCCAAAGCGGTCGACTTTCCCGTGGAGCTGTGGAGTCGGGATCGGTTGCTCGAACGCAAACGCATTGAACTCGCCGCGAACGAAGAAGCCGCGGTCACGTTTGTTCGCGTGTTTGAACTCGAAGGAGATCAGCCTTTGGAAGTCCGAATTCCCGACGACTCGCTGCCGGCCGACAACCAGCGGTGGCTGTCGCTCCCGGTTCACAGCCGCTTGAGCGTGCTGCCCGTGGACGGCGACTTTCACGAGCCGGGAATCCGCAGTGCGTCGCTGTACCTCAAGATGGCGTTGGCTCCGGAACTCCGGGACCAACCGTGGGACGGGCCGATTTCTCCGGTGGACGCGATTTCGGACGCACGATTCTCGGAACGCGATCCGTCCAACTTCGATTGCGTCGTGCTGACCGACGCGATGTCGTTGGGCGAGTCGGATGCTAAGGCTTTGGAGGGCTACGTGCGTAGCGGCGGCGGCGTGGTGTTTTGCATGGGGCAACGCATCGATCCCGAGAAGTTCAATCAACTGTTCTATCGCGACGGCGGGGGGATCTTGCCCGCGAAGTTGGGAACGATTGTCGATTCGAAAGACGGTGTGAAATTCGATTTGCGCGAACTGACGCATCCGGTGCTCGATCCGTTTCGCGGGAATCCGGGAACCGGTCTGGAATCCACGCTGACCGTGCGTCACATCCGCGCCACGTTGCCGGACGATGGATCGGCCGTCACTGTGCTGCGGTTTGCCAACGCGAATGAAGATCCCGCAATTGTCGAACGCACCGTGGGGCAGGGCAAAACGGTGCTGATCACCACATCGCTTGACACGACGTGGGGCAGTTGGCCGACAAACCCCAGCTTTCCGCCGATCATCAATGAACTCGTCCGAGCCACCGTGGCGGGTCGCTGGCGGCGACCGGAATTATTGGAGGGGGATCAGCTCATCCGAATTCTGCCCCGGCAATTGGCGGCGGCCGAAGCGAATCTGGCGTTGCCGAACGGGCAGAGCCACCGCTTGGTGATTCACCAAGCCGGCGATGACGTCACCGTGGAAACCGATCCGTTGTTGTCGCGCGGTCTGCACGAATTGCGAATCGCCAGCGCGGCAAATTACTCGCAGGTGGTGGCCGTCAACATCGACGTTCGCGAATCGGACAACGTGCGATTGACCGGCCCGGAACTCGAACAACATTTCAGCGGAGCGGCGTTCGATTACCAAACCGACTGGCGAAGTCGCGCGCAGGCCACTGAGGGAGGAATCGCGAACAGCACGGACCTCGTACGGTGGTTGTTGTTCGCCGTGTTGCTGTTGCTGCTCGTGGAAACAATCACGGCTTGGAACCCGAGTTACGGAGCGCTTGCATTGTTGGGAGTGGTGGCATTCGAGCTACTGCGACAAGTCAGCCTGCGCTGGCCGCTTGGTGGAGCCGTGCTGGTCGTTGCGACATGCGTCTGCCTCGGCTGGGCGTGGAATTCCCGGCGAATCGGCATGTCGGGTTCGACACCCTGACTTGTCGCCAGCGGACGCAGAGCCGTCGCGTCCGGGTCGGCAGCAGGCACCGCTCGCAACCTCACATGTGAGGTACGTGCTTCACCACATTCTTCACCCCTTGTTGGGTGCGTGAGGCTTGAGTAGCTTCAACATGTGCAACGTCCGCGTTTTCATGTGTTCATGACGAGGAATTGAGATGCAGTCGCCGCGAACTGTCTGTGTAGCAGGACTGTGGCTCGCTATGGTCAGTCCGAGCGTCGCCGCGGCCGAAGAGTCGTTTCATGGCCGCATTGATGCGTTGATTGCCGCCAAAGCCAAAGGAGCGATGGCGGCGCGGACGAACGACGCGGAGTTCGTGCGGCGAGTGTTTCTCGATTTCGCGGGTCGAATTCCGACCGCTGATGAAGCTCGCAAGTTTCTGGCGGACCGGTCGCCGCAGAAACGAGTGCAGCTTATCGATCGGCTCTTGAACGGACCGGAGTATCCGCGACGCATGACCGAAGCCTTCGATGTCATGCTGATGGAACGGCGAGGCGATGAGCCCGAATGGACCAAGTTTCTGCGGACCTCGTTCGAAGCCAACAAGCCGTGGGATCAGATCGTCCGCGAAATCGTTCGGCCCAATCCCGACGACGCAAACACTCGCGGTTCTGCCTATTTTTGGACCAAGCGACTCGCAAAATACGGGCAGAACCCAACCGACTTTCCCGGCCTAGCCGCCGATCTTGGGCGGCTGTTTCTCGGCAAGAACCTGGCGTGTGCCCAGTGCCACAATCATCTGTTTATCGACGATTACAAACAGGCCGATTTCCAAGGTCTGTTTGCGTTCGTCCAGCACACATCAATCCGCACCGACACCGAGTTTCCGGCGGTGGCAGAAAACGTCGTCAAAGCTCGGCTGGAATTTCAGTCGGTCTTCGAGATGGTGCAAATGCAAATCGGCCCGCGCGTGCCGGGCCGACCGGAGATTACGGTGCCGGTCTTCAAGAAAGGCGAAGAGTACTCAGTGCCGCCGGACAAGAAGAATCGCGCTCCCGGCATTCTCAAGTTCAGCCCTCTGTCAAAGCTCGCCGAACAATTGCCGCAAGCCGACACCGAAAACTTCGCGAAGAACATCGTCAATCGACTGTGGTTCCTGACGATGGGGCGTGGGTTAGTCGAACCGCTCGATCTGTTTCACTCGAAGAATCCGCCATCGCATCCGGAATTGCTCGAATTGCTGGCCAAGGAATTCGTCGACCACAAGTTCGATATCAAGTGGTGCTTGCGCGAATTGGCTTTGACCGAAACGTATCAACGATCGAGCGTATTGCCGGAAAGCGTCGCGAGTTTGCCGGTCGCCTCGTTTCAAGTCGCCGTCGAAAAGCCGTTGTCCGCCGAACAACTGCTGTGGAGCATGTTGCTGGCCACGGGCGAAAATCATGTGATTCGGTTCAAAGTCATCCCGCACAGCGATGCCGCCGGCAACACGGGAAATCACGAGTCCGAGTCGAAAAACGACAAACTCAAGGAATATCGCAGCTCATTCCTGGCGGCGTTTGCCAACCCGCCTCGCGAACCGGAAGTCGAATTCTCACCGTCCGTGTCGGCCGCATTGTTCGTCTTGAATGACGGCAAGTTTCTCGACTGGGTCATTCCGAAGCCCGGCAACCTGATCGACCGCCTGTCAAAAATGGGCGATGCCGCGCTCGTTGCCGATGAGCTGTACCTCAGCCTGCTTGCACGAGTTCCGTCGGTGGCAGAGCGAGCGGAAGTAGTGGCCTACCTCGAAAACGGGGCGAGCCCGCGAGGCAAGGCTTTGGGACAAGTGGCGTGGGCGTTGATGGCATCGACTGAGTTCTGCATCAACCATTAGGTCACACCGGTGCGGGCGTCCCAGAGCTGTTGATGGTCGTGGCCGCAGATATTCGTTGGTCGGAGCATCGTGCTTATTCCACCAGATTATTCGCGAGCATCACGTGATCCGGCGCGTTGATCGCGGCTTGCGTGCCTTTGCCGATTCGCGAGCCCGTGATCATGTTGCCGGTTCCCGCGCCGGTCCAATGAATCGCAGATTGCATTAGCTTTGTATCTCGCTGATCCAACACGGTGCAGCCGCTGAGCAACGTGTCCGAGCAATCTTTGACTCGGATGCCGCTCGGCGCGCCTTCCAGGACTTGGACACCGCTGAGATTCATGCCGCGGCAGCCCACCAATTCCAAAAGACCCTCGCGCGACTGCGGTCCGGCTTCCGGAACGGTGTGTCGTCCGGCTTGGCAATCCTCGATCAAGACACCGGTCAAATTGCAATTCGTGCTATCCACAAAACGGATACCCGTACACAGTTCGTTCTTGCGATAGTCCGGATTGTGTCCAAAGGCATTGGGGCCGACGACGATATTCCGCGATTGCTCGACCAGCAGATTCCGATTGTGTCCGCTGTAGATGAAGTTACCCGAAATCGTCACGCCGCGCACCGACGTGAGGTGGATGTTGTTCCATTGGCTGCCGATCAGATTCCCGGAAATCGCCCACATCCCGGCCTTGTGATTTTCTTCGGGACTGCGGCCGATAATCCGCACGTTGCTGCCGTTCGGGCTGTAGGTGGCCTGCAACGTATTGCTGCTGATGGTGCCCTCGCGAACGCTGCCGGACTTGCCGACATCGATATAGATTTCCGCCGTGGGAATGTCGTCGGCATCGGGCACATTGTGGGCGCGGTTGTTGTTGTATTCGATGTCGTTGCCCGTGATTTGCAGGTTGCGAATCTCGCTGTCTTCAATTCGGATGCCGCCCAGTCGGCAATAGCTGATGTGAGAACCGGTTATGATGGTTTGATGTAAGTTGACGTGATCCAAGTAAACACCGATGCCCTTATTTTCGTAGATGTGGCAATGACTGATAAGCACATTGCGGGCACGATTCGTAATGTGGATGCCGTGCCGCACCTGGCGAATCAGCACGCCGGTCAGCGTCGGTTGCATGACGCCCTCGATGCGGATCCCGTCGGCTTCCGGATGTCCGCCTTCGATCTCGATGTTTCGGACGGTCGGCATGCGTTCGTGCTGCCACTCCACGGCTCGGAAACCGTTGGGATCGGCGGTTTTGGCGTGAGTGGCTTTGAGAAAGATTGCCGGCCCCGGCCCGGCCATCCGCAACTTGGCCGTCCCGCCCGACCCATCGAGCGACAGGCGACTGAATCTCGAAGTGTCGGCCAGCAGCGTGCGAGTAATGCGAAAGTCGCCCCGCGGAAACTCAACCACGCCGTCACCGGAATCGATGGCGTGTTGAATGGCGCTGGTATCGTCCGTTCGCCCGTCTCCGACGGCTCCGAAATCTCGAATGTTGCTCATGGTGTTTCTCGTCGTGGTGGATGTTGACGTGAGACGATAACCACGGCTGTTTTGAATGGCGATTGATTCTCGCCGCGTTCAAATCACGGCTACGGAATCGCAGGAATGGGATTATTCGTGGAACGGCTTGAATCAGGGTCGAAGAGTTTTTTGAACCCCGTCAGTTGGCGAACACTGTCAAAATCGCGATCGGCCTCCAGCGCTTTCAATTGCTTGTCGCCGTCAAAAAAGCCGGCTGTTTTCGCGCGTGAGAGACTCAAAGATTACCCCGATGATGACCGCGTCCGAAAACCGGGCGGCGGACGGCCTCGCGTCGAAAAAAA
>JAQBZS010000466.1 GCA_027622115.1 Planctomycetota bacterium
GGGTTTAGTGAGGCCTCCAAAGGGTCAGACCCCTTTTTCAGATAGCTTCTACTTGATGCCTTCAAGACCCACCTGGATCCGGCGCAAGACCGACGGCGGTTTGACTTTGTGATTCAGTGCGATGTTGGCGGCTGCCTTCTTTTCGGCGACCGTCGCTGTGGGGATGCCGTTCAGGGCGTCCAACAAATCTGCAGCCATCAAAGGGCCGAAGACTCCGACGGGCACCGGATCAAGTTCCTTTCGCAGAATCTGCACGGCTTGTTTGCGTGTCTCGATCGCCTGTTCCGGTTGACCGGCCTTGTCGAGAAGATTGGCAACGGCGTTCAGGGCTTCGCCTCGGTCGTATCTGCCAGCGTAATTGAACCAGAACCGAGCGTGAATCAAGGCTTTGTCGAAGACGTCTCGTATTTCGTAGGCCGCTGCTGCCGCCGCATGAACCGCGGCCTGTTGCTTTGGCGACGGGTGCGGAATGGCAGCAAACGCGTCAAGTGCTTTGGCCAGGTCGGCGAGGCTTCGCATTGAGTCCGCACACGTGATGCGTGCTCGTTCAGACGCGGCCAGCGCACGCTGCCTGGCGGTGGAATGCACGTCCGTCAGTGCGGCTTCGAAATACGCAAACGCCTCAGCGTAATTTCGCTGGCGAAACCGCAGCATGCCCATCAGGTTGCTGGCTTCGATCCGATAGAGCGCCGGCGATTGCGCGTTGCTCAAATAGGGGTCCGCAATCGCTTCGGCTGCGGTCGGTTTGCTTTGGTAAACGGACGTGAAACTCTTTCTGAACGCGACGAGCCGGGCAGTGTCCCATTCCAAGCGGACGCTCGTCGGTTTCGAACTGATGAATTCCATTCTGACCCAGGCTCGCAATAGGCCTTTGCCGTACGCGCGTGCCAGGTTGTCGTCGAGCCCGTTGCCGTGTTGGGTGAACGGTGATTCCAGTGTCGCCGCAAAATCGACTCCGTCCTGATACGCGAAGAAGTTCGAAAACGGCATGCCGCCTGTGGGCGCGGAAGGCCCCGGCTTGGCCATGAGGTCGCGTTCACTCCAGGTGACTGCGGGCGGACGTTCTTCGTCCATCCAGCCGATCAATTCGTCCATGTTGTTCTTGATGTGCGGCAAGCGGATGCCGGCGAAATAGAAGCCTTGGTGAATGTCCATTCGCAGCGTGGGACAATGAAAGTCGAGTGCCAGTTTGATCTTCTTGGCCTTCGCAAGTTCCACCATCGAGATGACCGGTGGATAGATCATTCGTTCTTGGCCGTAGTCGCGGTTGTGATCATGCGGACTCCGCCACTTGCCCTGATCGCCTTCGGCGACTCCATCGACGTCTACGATCGGCACGGCATACAGCATGTACTTCTTGCGAAAGGCAACACCGGCGAGCGAATCGGACAGGGCTTCCTCCAGAAAGCCTTCCAGAACGTAACTTGCCAGCGCTTCACACGCGTGATGTCGGGCGCTGACAAGAACCGGAATCGCGTCCGGTCCCGGCTGACCAATGTGCCACAGTGCGACCGGTCTGCCCTTGCGGCTTTTTGTCAGCATGTCCCGGAACAAATGAGGATTGTCTCCAATTCGCTTGATGAACTCGTCGAGGTTGCTTTGCAGATAGGGAATCCCAACCGAGAATCGCACCTTCCGATGTTCGGCGGTGAAGTCGTACCAGAACGAATCCGACGGCACCGCTGGTGAATCGCGCCCCACGGAACGAAAGCGGGCATGATCATCTCCGAGCCACTTCCACGTCCTGCCCGCGTCGAGACTGATTGCCGGGCCGTTCACGCCGATTTGCGCACCGGCGTTTTCAGGGAAGACGAAATTCACGCGTCCGGGCTGAGTAACCTCGGCCTCGAAGTTCCAGTAGAACCACTGACGCCCACCGCGCAGATCCGGGGCGATGTGGACCGTACGGTCCTCAATCTTGTCCACGACGACATTTCCGCCCGGGAAACTCGCGTTGATTCGGATCGCGGACCCGGGTCGCGGCTCACCATGCAGGCTCGGAGTCACCGACGCGAAGACCAGCAACAGGCAAGTGACTTTGATCGCTCGTTGGTAGATTTTTGTGTGTTCGGGCTGCGCGATCCCCGTTGGCGACGAGTTCGGCGTGATGCGGGTTTTTGGCTTCATCGGTTGTCCCATTGGTGTTCTTATCTTGGGTGGCCACATGGGTCGATCGGCGCGATCGGTCTCCCCGGCTGATTCGACGATCGCCACCCCACCCTCGCAGGTTACAATGCCATCGCCGACAAATCGGCCAAGTCGTTCGCTAAAATCACGCGAAAACGGAATCAGAATCCATGAGTAAACCTGAAATTCTCGTAGTTGTCTTCCTATTTACGGTCGGCATTGGTTCGGGTGCGGATCAGGATCAACCGCCGCGAACGCTGCAGTTGTCCGCCGCACACGCGAAATGTCGCGAGCATGTCCTTCCCAATCTGAGCGAGCAGTCGTATCGCAAGATTCCGTGGCGTGCGTCTGTCTTGCACGGCGTCGTCGACGCCCAGAAAAACGACATGCCACTCATGATCGTCTTGATGAACGGTCATCCGCTGGGCTGTACCTGAGGCAATGGCGTCACCTCCAGACAGTTGGTCTGGACCGACCCCACATTGCAGAAACTGTCCCCAATGTTTGTCCCGACTGCTGACCAGATCGAGCGCCCGGGGAAGAGCCTGGAATCGGGTACCAGCTTCGAAAGCCGCCTGGTCCAAAAGATTAAAAAGCAGTGCAACGATCTGGCGACCTTCCAAGGTGTGTTTGTGGCAACGCCCAACGGCTTGTTGTTGGCCGGTTCACACGAAGCGGTCCATGATCCGCAGAAAGTCGAACAGCACATGCGCCAGGGTCTGGAGAAATGGGCCAAGCTTCCCGCTGCCGAGCGCCTGTTGAGCAAGGCGGAATTCACCAAGGCCGTGGGAGAGTTGGCGGTCGTTGAAGCGAAAAGCCAGTATCCACAAGACGGTCTCGTCTTGAGTGCGATCTGTCGCGACCTGCCTCGCGGTAACAAACCAGACGCCTCACTCAGCCGGAACGCGTACAACCAAGATTACGCGTGGTTCCGCAAAGCCGAGACGCGTGCTTTCCTGCCGGCACAGCCGATCAAAGGTGCCAAACACCAGGTTGCTCGCGAGGTTGTGGAACGGTTGGCCCGCTTCCACTTCGTGGATCTTGTCCGAGGCCACACGTCGTCGTATCCACAAGAAGCCGTCGAGCGGGCCGAGTTATCGGCCGAGGTGACCGATGTAAACGGCAATCTGATCTCGTTGCGTTTCCAGGGCCGGACTCGAACATCGGAAGTCCACGACGGCGTCCACATCGAAGGGAAATGGAACGCGCCGGGTCCAGGAATCCCCAAACTCCAAAAACGAGGCGTCGATGCTGGGCTTGAGGGTCAAGCGGTTTACGACCTGAAGGCGGAGAAGTTCGTCACCTTCGACCTAATCGCGCTCACGTCACGCTGGGGCGGCAACGCCTACAACGGCCGTCTCAATGACCGCGACTTCGGCCCTTCGCCAATGGGCATCGTCCTCGAACTTGCCGGCAACAGCGCAGCCGAGCAAGTCCCACCGCTGTACTTCAGATACTACGGATGGAAGTAGGAATCGGAACCGCCGGGAACCAGTCCTACGTGGATTCTTCGTCAATCAGAGCGACCTACCAGGGGACGAAGCATGTCGGACGCAAAATCCGAACAGGTTGTGAATCCGCACGACGCATACGCGACAAGTGTGTTTCGGCAAATCAAAGAGGCTCGGGCGTTTTTTCGAGGGCATTTGCCTGCGGATCTTGGGGCGCTCTTCGACTGGCGAACGTTGCGCTTGGAGTCCGCGGAATTCATCACGGATGAACTCGGTCGCCAATTCGCCGACTTGCTGTTTTCCGTACGATTGCGTGGCGAAATAAGCGACAGACGCATTCGACTTGTCTTCGAGCACAAAAGCGATGTCCGCTACAAGACGCCTCGCCAAATTCACAAATACGTTGCCCGGCAATTTGAAGACACGCCGCCGGACGAGCCGTTGCCACCGATCATCACCGTGCTGCTGTTGCAAAGCGGAACCTGGCAACGTTCAACCGAATTCGCGGCGGAATATGGCTTGGCGGAAGATGTGCTCGCCGTGCTCCGACCGTACCTTGTAAACTTTCGGATGTTCATAATCGAGTTGGGGTCGTTGGTGGAGAACCAGATCCGGGGCACTGTTGAGGGCCGGTTCGCCTTGGCGGTGCTGAAGTCGGTTGGTGAGAACACGCCGCTCGCTTGGACAGCATTTGAAGACGTCTTGACGGATCTCTGTCAAGAAGACGGAGAGCGACTGCGGCGTATGCTCACGCGAGCATGGAGCTATCTCAGTAACGTGATCTCGGAAGACCAAAGGGCCGAGGTAAAGTCGAAACTAAAATCACTGCCCAAGCAGTTCAAACCGTTGGAGAACACCATGGTGACTTTGCAGCAACACTGGATCGATGAGGGGGTCAAGCAAGGAGTCGCGCAAGGAGTCGCGCAAGGAGTCGCGCAAGGTGTTGCTCAAGGTGTCAAGCAAGGAAATGAGCAGGGCATGATTCGCACCTTGGATCGAGTGTTGCCGTTGATCTATCCAGAATACACCGCGCATGACGATCGACTATCTAAGCTCTCCGCCAAGGACTTGGACAAACTCTTGTCTTTCGTCACTGCACGAAAAAACTGGCAGCAGGTCGAGAAGCTGCTCAACTCTGGAAGCTCAAACAAGTAGACCGCAACGATCTTGAAACAAGTGACAGGTCGACGGCCACCAACTTCACGAACGACACGAAAAAGAGAACCCGGCCACCCTTCCGCCGCCACCGCCCTCCGCGATGAATTCCCGTCTGACTCCATCGACGAATCGATGTAGAATGCCACCACGAGCGGAATTGCAGTATTTGGTTGCCGGCAAACCGCTTTCTTTCTGTCCGACTGGTTACACCGAGGAGACGGTATGACAACTGCTGCCCGGATCACAATTGATCCACAAATCTGTCACGGGAAGCCTTGCATACGCGGGTTGCGATACCCGGTCACGATGATCCTGGAACTGCTGGCTTCCGGCATGCGTCATCGGGACATCCTGGCGGACTACGCGGACCTTGAAGAGGACGATCTCCGCGCCTGTCTGAGCTACGCCGCCCGCCTGAGTGATGTGAAGGGTGTCGCATTGTGATGTGGTTGATCGATGCTCAACTGCCCCGGAGACTGGCAGTCCGTCTGAACGACCTCGGGGAGAACGCCCTTCACACCCTCGACCTCGACGAAGGGAACGCCACGACTGACACCGAAATCTGCCATGCTGACGCGGGCGGTCGTGCCGTCATCTCCAAAGATCGTGACTTCGTCGATTCCTTTCTGGTGACGGGAACTCCGCTGCAACTGCTCTGGGTCCGAACCGGCAACATCTCGAACGACGTGTTGCTCGCACTGTTCGAATCACTGCTGCCCCGTATCCACGATGCTTTCCAGCAGTCCAGTTGCGTCGAGCTGACGACTGAGGGACTCGTCTTGCACGAGTGAGGTCTGGGCTCAGCAACCGCCGAATCAGGAAGAAGCCTTCCGAGTCGCCGAACTCCTGGACCACCTCGGCCACCCCTGCGCCGGCACCGCCCTCCGGCATTTCCACCGGGAAAGTCGCTGGACTACATCGCGAAGTGAAATGTGCGTTGCACCGAACGAACCAGCCGCTGCCAGAGCGTGCGGGGCTCGGTGTGGATTTTCGCTTCGCCTCGCATGCCGACTCTGAGCAGCCCGCCGTCTTCGTCGATGTTGATGCGGGCGGCGTACATCGAACTCTCGGGACGCTCGCGGCCGGACGAGTCCGTCATCGTAGCTACGCTGCCGCCGCCTTTGATGGTGAGTTGAATTGGCGTCGATCGCAGATCCTCCGTCGCCATCCGCTCGATGTGCCCGCTGAAAAGTGTGTCCGGCAGATGTTCGAGCTTCATTTTGACGGTCTGCTGGGACTTCACGAATTCCAGATCTCCTTGATCGACAACCGCCACGGCTTCCATTTCGCCGGATTGGGCCAGCGAACACAGCAAGTCGCCCGGATCCACCGATGAGCCGACGTTCGTGTCCGAGATCAACGCCCCGGATCGTGCCGCCAATTGATTGCCGTCGGTGGGACGCAATGCTGCGTCCGGAGCGGACACCACGATGCCGGCAATCGGAGCCGTGACGTGCAGGCGGG
>JAQBZS010000467.1 GCA_027622115.1 Planctomycetota bacterium
GGGGGGGTTGGCAGAACAGTCTTTGCGAGAAGCCGCTCGCCAAAGCGGTGGATGTTTCTACCGCGAGGAAGACCTGCACGAGCTTCCCGATCAGATCGAATCTCGACAGGTCCAGTACACCATGCACGCGGAAACACTGTTATGGAATCCGCTCATGCTGATTCTGTTTGTCGGTTTGGTCACGGCCGAATGGTTGCTGCGGCGGCTTTCCAATCTGAGTTAGAATGAAAGCAAACATGCCAACATCGCAATTGCCCAAGACGATTCGCCGACAACTCGCACGGCTTCGCTGCCGTGAGCGAACGCTACGACTCTGCTGGGGCGCGGCTCGCTGGCTGGCGATCGTCTCGACCGTGTTGGCGTTGGCGTGTCTTATGGATTGGACAATCGATCGCTTGCAAGACACGCCGTGGGGCTTGCGAGCATCGGCGTTTTTTGTTCAAGCCGTCTTGTGGACAGCGTTAGGATGGCTGCTCGTGATTCGGCCTCTGGTTGCGCGCTTGTCCGACCGCTATCTGGCGCTGCGCGTGGAAGACAGGATGCCAAAGTTGGATCATCGGCTGATCACCGCCGTGGAATTGAATCACCCCGAGGCGAGGATCGGCCTCATGTCGCCGGCGCTGATTGACGCGGTCACCGGGCAAGCCGAGTCCGTTGTGTCGACCACCGACCTTGCTAAGGTGATGAATGACCGCCGGCTCCGCTGGAGCATGACAACGATCGGACCGTGCTTGTTACTCTGGGTCGTGCTGTTTGCCGTTGCGCCCGTCACGACCCGATGTCTCTTGGCACGGCAATTGTTGGCCGATTGCCCGTTACCACGAGCGTACTCCATCGAGGCGCTGACGCCCGAAACGGTCCGGCCGATGGGCGAAGAGGTGGTGCTGCGATTCCGCGTCCGGGGACCGCGGTTCCACGAGGGCATGGAAGGCCACGTTTTGGTCGAGGGTCCACAAGTCGGATCGAATCGCTATCGCTTGGTGGCCGAAAACCTCTCCACCGACAGGGAAGGAGTCTTTCTGGTCCACGTACCGCCGGTCGACGGCGACTTCGAGTATACTGCCTACCTGGGCGACGGTCGAACACACCGACCGGGCAAAGTTCACTTCGAACCGCGACCGGAGATTGTCGACCAACGCGTGTGGGTGCAAATGCCCGTCTATTGCGGCGTGCGTCCCGACGGTCGGCCGTATGAGGAAGAGCAGCCTCGCGGCAATATCACGGGGCTCCGGGGGGCAACGGCTCGATTGACCGTGCGATTCCAGAAACCGGTGGTTCGGGCTCGTGTGCAGTTCATTAACGCAAGACATCACCCGACTCGGCCGGTAAGGGAAATCAACCTGTCGATCGATAAGGTCGCGACGCACCTGGAAGCGACGTTCGAACTGCGCCCCGGTGAAACCGACTACCAAGTGACGGCCGAAGACAAGTATGGTTTCGGCAACTTCGATCCGCCACGACGAAGCATTCGCGTCATCCCCGAGGATCCGCCGGTTGTGGTCCTACTTCCCGAACGGTTTCTCGAGGCTGGGGATGACGGCGACCTCGGCGATTTCGACGTCACCGGAATGCCCGTGCCGCTGGGAAAACGCTTTCGCATTGCCTATCGTTGTGCCGGTCGATGGGGGTTGGGGCGGGCCGAAATTCGGTATCGGGTGAACGATGGCGTCTGGCAGTCGCGACCACTGGTTGAAGTCGACGCTTCGTCTGCACAAGACGAATTCGACCCGCAGCGAGGGGCATTCGTTCATAGCGGATCGGCCGACCAGATCGAGTTTTTCGCGACACCTTGGGACGCCCCGGAGCAATACCCTGGTCGAACCAGCGGCGGCGGGCGTTTCGATTTCCGCACGGACCGTTTGCACGACCTGAAAACCGGCGACCGCATCGAGTTTTTCATCGAAATGCGCGGGGCGAACCCGAATTCCGCATCGGCGTCGGGCCGCTCGGAAACTCGCACCAAGACCATCGTGAGCGAGGCTGACTTCTTGGACTGGGTCTCGCAAGCGATTCAAGAGGAAATCCGGCTTCGCGAACTGGAAATCCGCCAGCGGGCCGTATTCCACCAGCCTGACGGCAAGCCCGCGGACAAACGCCCAGGATAGCCGAAACCCATGGGAGCTTTAGCATGATCACATTCGAACACCAATGCGGCCTGTTTTCGATCGCTGCGGTGGCGGCGGTTTGGGCGGTTGCGTCCGACGGCGCGGAACCGAATACGACGCTTACTCGGCAGGCGGCGCAACAGGATCGGGTCCGGAAAGAGACGGTATGGCTCTCCCGCCGCGCCACGACGATGTTGCGCGTGCTGCGTTATTACGACACCGGCGGGACCGGCCGGCGACATGTCCTGGGCGACGTGGCAAACACGTTGGACGACGTCCACCGGCGGCAGATGCGTCAGGTTGTCGACCATTTTGAACTCGCGGCGTCGGACGGCACGAAGGCCGCAACCGAAGTCGAGATGGCACTGGCCAAACACCGCGAGATATTGACGACCCTACAGAAACTCCGCGCCCGCTACGACGCCGTGCAGACACGTAAACAAGAGAAACCCGAACAAGAACGTATCGCATCCGAACTGGCTCAAGCTGCCTCGGATTTGCGCCAGGCTCTGGAGCATACGGAACAGGCGGCCCAGCAGGCCCGGCAGGCAGCGTCGGCCGCCGAGCAGCAGCAGCCCGACAATGCCAGTCAGGCAATCGGCCAGTCGCAGCAATCGACGCAGGCTGCCCAATCGGCCCTTCAGCAGGCGGCGGAAAACGCGCCACAACAGGTGCAAGAAAACCTTGGCAAGGCCGCGCAGAATCTGAATGAGGCCGAAAAGCAACTTGCACAATCCAATCCGGCCGAGGCCGGAAAGTCGCAACAACGGGCGGCGTCCCAGATCCGTTCGGCCCTGCAATCGCTCGAAGCGATGGCCGCCGAAGCCGCCCAGGCTGCTGAGGCCGCCGGCTCGCCAAATCCATCCCAGAATCCCCCGCAGCAACCCGGCGCCCAGGGTAACCAACCGGGTGTCGGTCAAGACATTCAACCGGGTATCGGTCAAGGCAAGTCTCAGGCCGAGAGCGTTCGGGCCGTCGACCCGCACCTGAATGATGCGGCCAGTCGGCAGAACGATAAGAAAGGAAAGGAGTCTTACGTAGACTTGCCGCCGCGACAACGGGAATTGATCCGCCAGATGCAGCGAGCACAAACGCCGCCCGAGTATATCCCGATGATCCGCCAATATAATGCGAACGTGGCCAGCGGAAAACCGGCAACGGCACTGCCGCCGAACGAGTAAGAAGGGTCTCCGGATGAAACTTTCGATCATGTGGAGGAAGCCGATTCCAGCGGCCGCCGTTGGGCTGGTCTGCCTGATCGTTGTTGGAAATGTCCGAGCAGCCCAGCACGAAAACACGTCATCTGACGACGGCAAGGTCCGAATGAGCCGCCAGTGTGAAGATGCCACGAAAAAGGCGCTTAAGTGGTTGGCCGGCAAACAAAACACCGACGGTTCCTGGAGCACCGAAAAGTATCAACAAAACACAGCCATCACGGCGTTTGCCCTCTTGGCGTTCATGTCGCAGGGGCATTTGCCGGGGCAAGGGGAATATGGCCCGGAGGTCTACAAGGGAAGTCGATTCCTCGTCGGCGCGGCCCGCGACGACGGATACCTCATCGGGCCGCGGGGCGGCAACATGTACTGTCATGGAATGGCCACGCTTGCCCTGGCCGAATTGTGGGGTATGACGGGAGACAAGGAGCTTCGTCCTGCCTTGAAGAAAGCCGTCGATCTGATCGTCGGCTGCCAAAACCCGCAAGGTGGATGGCGTTACGATCCGGTCCCCCACGATGCAGACATCTCAGTGACGATCATGCAGGTGATCGCCCTGCGAGCCGCGAAAAACAGCGGAATCTCCGTGCCGAGCAAGACGCTTCAACGAGCCATCGCCTACATCAAGAGCCTATACCACCAGCCCACAGGCGGTTTCGGCTACCAGCGCGGCACCGATTCCCCCGGTTTCGCCCGATCAGCCGCAGGGGTCTGCGTTCTCCAGTTCTGCGGCGAGTACGACGCCAAGGAAATCGACAAGGCAGTGGCGTTCCTGAAAAGCAACCTCAACGACCGGGACAGGCCACTCGTGGTGATGATGCCGGTCGGACCGAACCGGCCCCGAGTTCGCGTTGAAATCCCAATCAATCGCCAACACTTTTGGTACGGTCACTACTACGCCGCCCATGCCATGCACCAAGTGGGCGGGAAAGACTGGGAAGACTGGTATGCAAGAGTCTCGAAGCTGCTCTTGAAAAAACAATTACCCGACGGTTCGTGGAACTGGGCGGATCAGGAAAACGTCGGCCCGGAATACCAGACAGCGATCGCAGTAATCGTCTTGTCCATTCCTGCGAACTATGTACCGATTTTCGAGAAATAGAACCGAGTAAGGAGTCACATCATGGCCCAAGTTCGATGTCCGTCATGCAACTCGCCCTTGACACAAGAAGAAAGCCGGTCCGCCGCCAATTGCCCGGTCTGCGGGAAGTCGCTTTCCGATTCCGCGGGTTCGACCGGTTCCGGCAGCGCTGCGACAGCACCCGGTACAAGCAATGCACCATCCACCTCCGTGCGGAGCGCTTCGCAAAAACACTGGGTCGTCGTGGCCGTAGTGCTGTTGCTGGTCGTTGGTATTGCCGGGATGTATGCAGGCGGATTTCTCTCACCGAAACAGAATCCCGATGAACAAGCCGTCGCCAATTCCGACCAAAACAAGAACGAAGAGAACAAGAACAATGACGCCGGCAAATCGTCCCCGGAAAAACCAGCGGATAAATCCTCGGACGATTCTGAGACGAACGTACCGGCGGCTTCTGACAAACCGGCGGACCAACCCGATGAGCCCGGCGTCCAACCTGTCGATCCACCGGCCCAGCCAACAGTTCCACCATCTGAGCCAACCGACGAACCTACTGAGTCGATCAAGCTCCCGGCCCAGCCGACCGATCAACCCGTGAATCAACCAACCGGACCGTTCAACGAATCGGTCGAGCCAACTGAGCCACAAACCGGGCCGACCGACCTGGCGACCGATAAACCGAAGAACACTCCTGAAGAAGAACCGGCAGGGATCGCCATCGATGCGCCCGACGGCGAATACAACGCCGAATCGTTGAACGAAGGCGACTTCGTCCGTCTCCACGGAAAGGTGAAAACCCTCAAACTCTCGTCCGTCAACGGCCGATCGGCGCTGGACGCTTCTGGATTGGAGGCCAAAGAGATTCAAGTCGAGAGCATCAACGCGGAAGCGACGGTCGTCCTCAACGCCCCCGGTGGATTGGTCGAGATCAAGAGCGGTATCAACGGTCAGGCCCGAGTATTCATCAATGCCGCCGGTGGAAAAGTCGTTTTTTTGAACGGCTGCCCGATCACCGGCAATTGTGAAGTGACGATTTCCGCCCGGGAGGTCGACTTCGGAGCCGTCCTCGGTTCGAACAAGGTCAAGGTTGTTTTTAGCAAGGGAGGCAAACTCCGCTTTACCAAAATGACCGGTTCGAGTTACATCCACTACAAGCGAGCCGACCCCAAAGATCCCCCGCCGACGATCGAGGCGGGGACCCTCGTTGAGTCATCCGAATGTAAAGAGGTGGATTGGTAGGCGCTGACCAGGTTCGATTCCTGGCTGGGGCACTTGGCAATTTGACGCTGGAGCCAGACGGCACGGCAACCGGCTGCAACCCGGTCGAAGTGGGTTCGACTCCCACCGGCGTGTCTGACATGGAAGCCCGCGATGGCCGGCAGTTCGGCGTGTAACGGCCGGGCCGACGCGGGTGATTTCAAGGCTCTGTGGATGGCGTGGCCTAATTGGCCAGATTCTCCAGGAAGTCGAAATGGTTGCGGCCGCCATTGGCGTTGGACTTGATCGGCCGCCATAGCTTCGAGCAAACGTCCAGGTCACCGTCGGCATCGACATCGCCGCAGACCGCCTCGTGGGCACCGAGGTTGGCGTCGAGCACGACGTGTTCGCGGAACTTGCCTCTGCCGTCGACGTTCTCCCAGACGAACCATCGCTGGAGATAGGCGTCCAAAACGGACCGGGGGCGGCGCCGAATTTGGACCCACCTGGGCCTCAATGTGCCACTGGGGGCTGTGGCGGGGGTGGGAGGCGGTCGAGGGTTGGGAAGCCGGAAGCGGGGAAGTTGGCTCGGGTTCGTGG
>JAQBZS010000468.1 GCA_027622115.1 Planctomycetota bacterium
CCCTTGGAGTTTCGGCCCGGAGTCCCGGCTTATCTGATTCCTGCGGCCTTGAAGCCAGTCCGTGAATCTCGGCGATCGGCGTTCAACTTTGACGCGCTCCGCAAGACGACTGTGTTTCTTGATCGAGTACAGCGACGGATTTCGCGCAGCGGTCTGCTTGAATTTCAGCTCGGAATTCACCTTGCCGCAGAAGTGTCGGGCCAATCCGAGCCGGTCGCGACTTACGCCGATTTGCCAAGACCACAACGCGACCACTTCAGTTTCCTGTGTAATCACATCGAAACCATGTTCCGTAGCCGCGAGTCAAGTTATCCCGTCGAACGCACATTGCTGGTCCCCGGCATCCTCGACGCGCGACACGATTCCCGCGCAGCCGACGGCAAACGCATCGCAACCCCACAACTCGCGAAACTGACGTACAAACCAGCGTGAATGCTCGGGAGTAGGTTGGGCACTGTTCAAGCAGGTTTTGGAATTCGGACGTGGAAACGAAAGTTTGATTCCTACGGATGGCAATCGGATTAATATTCGTGCCGTTTGTGTGATTCCCCATTTGGCCCTCGGTGACGCTGTCTACGATTCCGTGGCCTGACCGAAATTCAACGCCGCAAGTTCGGTATTGCCGTTCGCAGTTTCTTTTCAAAATGGATTGACGATGACGAATTCCGCCACGACGTATTCCATCCCGGCGCTCCACGAATCAATCGATCAATTGCCGCGATTTCAGTTGGCCCATTTGCCGACGCCTCTGGAACACGCGTCGCGATTCTCACAGGCACTGCACGGTCCACGAATTTGGATCAAACGTGACGATTGCACGGGGCTGGCGTTTGGCGGCAATAAGACGCGGCACAACGAATTTTTGATTGGTGACGCATTGGATAAGCACGCGGACATCGTTGTCTGGGGTGCCGGCTTGCAGAGCAATAATTGTCGGCAAACGGCGGCGGCGTGTGCCAAAGCGGGGCTTGATTGCCACTTGGTGCTGGGTCGCGGCAAGCCTGCCGATGGTCCCGATCCGATTCAGGGCAACCTGTTGTTGGATCATTTGGTGGGCGCGAGCATCGAGATCGTGGACGACGAGGTCGGTCCGGCAGTCGATGCGAAGATCGCGAATGCTGCGGCTCGTTTTGCCAAGCAGGGTCGAACGGTTTTCGAATGGAACCGCAAGACGGTCAAACCACTGGCCGCCGTGAGCTACATGTTGTGCATGACGGAAATCATCGAGCAGGCTGCCGCGGCGGGGTTCGTTCCGGACGCGGTCTACGTGTGCTCGGCGGGATCAACGGGAGCCGGTTTGGCCTTGGCTCACGCGGCCTTGGCACAAACATTCCCCGTGCGACACATCACACCGATCGTCTGGCCATGGGACACGCAGGCCGACATGGCGCGAATCGCAAATGATGCCGCAGAGTTGCTGGGAATCGAAACGCGACTCGAAACAGCCGACATCGACGTGACCGAAGAGTACGTGGGACCGTCCTACGGAGTGCCGACTCCGGGTTGCTTGGAAGCTCTGACGCTGCTGGCGCGAACCGAAGGAATTCTGCTCGACCCTTCGTACAGCGGCAAAGCGATGGCGGGATTGATCGATCATGTGCGGAAGGCTCAATTCGACCAGCGGCAAAACATTGTCTTTGTGCATACGGGAGGGACTCCCGCTCTGTTTGCACATGCCGATGAACTCGCAGCGGCCATCGCACCGCGAGTGCTTTAGGCGAGCGATCGATCGGAATCTACCAATCGGCATTGAATGGGGGCGGGAGTTCAATACTGTTCGGCATAGCCTTTGATTAGCACGAAGGACTTCGAACGGCCATCAATCTTCAACTCTGTCATCAAGGTTCCGAAAATGCCGCCATTCGGTGTTTCCAAAATTCGTTCCCGTCCCACGATTGTGATCGCGATTCTTGTTGGCTTGTGCTTGCCTGGATGTGGCTCGGGAGAAGAAGAAGCCGTTGATGAAGAACGCGTCCGACGGACGAGAAAAACCACGATCGAATCCATCGATCCGAGTGACTTCAAACCCAAAGAGGTCGCCACGCACGAGGTCACAATCCGCACGCCCGTGCCGGGTTTTTATGTCTTGATCGACAATGAAGCGGCCCGCACATCCGATAACGAATTGCTCACA
The DNA here is from genome assembly GCA_027622115.1 of Planctomycetota bacterium. GTDB lineage: Bacteria > Planctomycetota > Planctomycetia > Planctomycetales > Planctomycetaceae > JAQBZS01. Next base: position 2,135 of record JAQBZS010000468.1, read on the forward strand.
ACGCCATGTGCGGTCAACGTCCCCGCCGGCACTCGTGAGATTCGCATTTCGCACGGCAAGTTCCGAGACGAGTCGCGGCAGATCAAAGTGACGCAACCGCAGGAACTCAACTTCGACCCGTTTCCCGTGCCGGGCGGTGACAACGCGTCCGTCCGCTTCGCCCCGTACTTTGATGCACCCATCGGCAAAGGCATTCCGCTGTTGTCGATCAATACGGAAAACGCGGAATTGGACCCGTTCTTGGAACCGGACGGTTTGGCGATTTGGTTCGTCAGCAAGCGGCCCACCGGTGTCGGCATTTACCGCGCGTCTCGCCCGACGCAGTACCACGCCTTCGATGAACCTCGCTTTGAATTTCGACCGCCCGGCAGCGGAGACTTGCCCGCGGCATCGCCCAGCGTCACCCGAGACGCATTGTTGTTGGTTTACACGACACCCGAACGCGGCGAGATCTGGGGTGTGCCTCGGCCCAACGCATTGGCGGGTTTTGAGTTTTTGGATCGCTATCGGATCAAAAACACCAATCACCGCACGAATTGGCCGGCGGCGCAGATTCTTTACGATTCGTCGCAGGTGTTTTGGGTGGTCGACGAAGACGAAGAACTCAAGTCCTTTGTCGTGGATCGCACGTCCAAGCCGGGCGACGAGAAGCTCATGTTCGGTTCGCAGCGAGACTCGAATCTCCCAGGGATCGTGCCCTGTATTTCGTCCGACGGTTTGCGGCAGTTTGCGTTCGATGGCAAGACGTTGAGTCGAGCCGTTCGACCCGACACGAAGGCACCGTTTTCGAAGCTGGAGCAAAAGGTCACGTTGCCCGAGCGGCTGTATGCGGCGACGAAGGGACGTCGGCAGTTCTTCGTGACCGATGATGAACAGTGGCTGTTCTACGTCCCGGACCCAATTGGACAGGCCGACTTGTGGGTCACGCGGCTGTACGACGGCAAGGGCTGGGGCACGGTGGCGATCGGCCACACGATCGAAGCCAAGACGGAAGTCGCCATGGCACCGGAAGCTCCCAAGCAGCCGAATGAAGCAGTCGGCCCGAAGGTCGATCCACGGTCGCTGGTACTGTCTTACACGACCTTTTCCAGCGAATTTCAAAAGCTCCTCGCCGAGAAGAAATACGACGCCGCCGATGACTTGATCAAGCAATCGCTGGCGTCGCCCGATTTCGCGCAGGACAAGGAGCAACTCGGTTGGGACAAAGACGACGTAAGCCGCATTAAGGCGTTTTGGAGCGACGTTCGCCAAGCGGTTGCGAGACTGAAGGTTGGCGACATGGTGCGAATTGGAGCGTCGCGAGTGCGGTTCATTCGCTTCGAAAACGACGTGCTTGTCGGCAAGGCCACTCAAGACATCTCGAAACCTCTACTGGAAATGACACCCACCGATCTGGCCGCCATCGCCGATACCGACGAGAACAAAACCGACGTCGAGTTCAACATGCGAGTCGGTACGTACTTCTTTTACGATCCGGCCGGCAACAAGCGATCCGCTGACGTTCGCTTCGAGCGAGCGGGCGATTCCGGCAAGCAATTTCACGAGCGACTCGCCCAACGCGTGTTGCATCAGGCCGATCGCGAATTCGCTCGCGAAAACCCCACGATTGGACGCGGGCTGCTGAATCGCGTGCAGACTGAGTTCCCCGCAAGTCAGGCTGCAGTCGCCGCCAAACAACGAGAAGGCGAACTCTGGAAGCTGACGAAATGGGAGAAACGCGGTCCGCGAAGCTGGAATATTGAGAACGGTGATTTTGTCGCGGACAACAACAAGCAGTCGGGTTCGTTCTTGGTTTCCGACCGGCAATACGAGGCGTTCGAATTGCAACTGGAATGGAAGACGATGAATTCCAACACGGCCTACGGAGGCGTGTTCTTTCGCTATCCCGGTTCGGGCCGACCCTCGGACACGGCCTTCAAATTGAATCTGGCCAATGACTTCGGCGCGCCGGCGGACAATTATTCCACGGGTGCTCTGTTTAAGTACCAAGCTCCCGATATCAACGCGGTCAAGCCGACCGGCCAATGGAACACGTTGAAGTTGCGAGTCAATCTCGACGAGGTTGTGGTCACGATCAATGGAAAGCTGGTGATGGACACCGCCGCCGTGAATGCGGACATCCCCACGAAGGGCTACATCGCCTTGGATGGCGACTTGGGTGGGATCACGTATCGGAAGCCGCTGCTGATGGAGATTCCCCTTAAAAAGGCCGCGCCGAAACCGGCCCCCAAAGCCGAGCCGAAACAGTGATCGGGCACGGCGATGAATCGACTTCACGTTCCGCTCGACAAGACGTCCGCATGCGGGGCTTCACGTCTCGCGTGTCCGTCGGCGACGCCACCGATTGGATCGACGCCGTAGCGAAGCCCGAACGTCGCGAGACCGTTCACGTCACGGAATCCCACGGACGAGTCCTCTGCGATGCAATCGTGGCCGCAATGGACGTGCCGAGTTTTGATCGCTCGGCAATGGACGGATACGCGTTGCGAGCGGCCGAAACCGACGGAGCCAGTGACTACAACCCGCTCGAATTCCGAGTGATCGGCGAGTCGATGCCGGGCAAGCCGTTTTCCGGTTCGATCGAAGGCGGCACGTGCATTCGCATCATGACCGGAGCGCCGATGCCAAGCGGCGTCGATGCGGTGCTACCTGCGGAATACGCCGAGGAATTCGCGGGCGTGGTGCGGTTTTCGGCATCGGTACCGCCGGGAAAACACATCGGTTGCCGCGGCGAAGACGTCCAAACCGGTCAGCGGATGTTTTGTGCGGGGCGCCGCTTGAGGCCACAAGACGTCGGTTTGTTGGCTTCGATCGGCGTCTCGCACGTGCCGGTTTGGGTGCAACCCTCGGTGCGACTGCTCGTGACCGGCGACGAACTGGTTCCTGCCGGTGAATCGCGTGGACCGCATCAAATCTACGATTCGAATTCGGGTGTGCTGTCCGGTCTCGTGAATCGCGACGGCGGACGGCTCGAACCGATTCGTCGACTGGTCGACGATCGTGCGGCGATTCGTGCAGCGATGCGGGATCCAGGTGCCGACGTGATCCTGGTTTCCGGCGGTTCCAGCGTGGGCGCCGAAGACCACGCACCGACGATTGTTGCCGAGGACGGCGAGCTGGCGGTTCACGGCATCGCCATTCGCCCGTCGAGTCCCACCGGCATGGGACGCATCGGTTCGAGTCTGGTGTTCTTGCTGCCCGGCAACCCCGTGTCGTGCCTGTGCGCTTACGATTTCTTCGCGGCACGAGCGATTCGACTCATCGGGGGGCGCGGCACCGCTTTGCCGTACGTCGTTCGATCGATCGTGGTGAATAGAAAGATTGTGTCCGCCATTGGTCGAGTCGATTATTGCCGGGTCGCATTCGAAACGGACGGCGGCCTCGTGCCGATTTCCACGAGCGGCGCTTCGATTCTCTCGTCAACGACGCGCGCGGACGGATTCGTTGTTGTGCCGGCGGAATCGGAAGGATACGCACCGGGCACGCGGGTCGATGTTTATCAATACGACGGATGCTAAGCTTGCGTTTCCCCACGTCCGTGTGACGTGATCAACGCTGCTGGGCAAACTGAATCGCGGCGTGACCGAGGTGTTCCCGTTTTTCATTGCCATTCAGGACCGGACATGAATCCATTTACGAGGAAAGCAAAAGTACTCCCGTTTGAAATCCTTGACGATGTGCTTGTCATTCATCCCACGGGGAAGTCTTTGCACGCTGGCGAGTCGGTCGTCGAGAAGGAGATCACCGAATTGCATCGCAAGATCGAAGAATTGCAGATTCGGCGCGTGGTCGTGGACATCGGAATCGCATTACACTTTGGATCATTGGTGATCGGAGCCTTGTTAATGATCTGCGTGAAAGTCCGAGAGAACGCAGGGCGAGCCGCACTCTGCCAGGCGACCGCAAGCATGCTCGAAACGCTGCAGATCATGAAAGTCGAGACGTTGATTCCCTACTTTGCGACGTTGGACGAAGCTTTGGCGCACGTGAAGTCGAAGTAGGGTGGCTGGGGGGGTGGTTCAAAGTTCCTGACGCTACCGTTTTCTATGTGCT
>JAQBZS010000469.1 GCA_027622115.1 Planctomycetota bacterium
GCCAACACCATCCAACCAGGCGAGCACACCACCGGCCCAAGCGGGGAGCGCTGCAAGTTCGTCGAGTCGGCGGGGTGGCACTGGCGAACATGACTGACCGGGGGCAAAGTTCAGTGAATCTGAGGGGACAGGATCAGTTACCGAAGGTTTCACAACGGAAGATTCTAAGCATTGGATTTGTCCATCATGCCTGCAGGACTTCAAAGACATTTTGCACCTGACTGTAGTGGGCAAATAATTGTGCCGCGCAAACGGCACACCATACGCGGTCAAGGGTCTGTAGATGAAAACAGCAACGGGCCATTGACAGCATGCCGAACAACAGCATCCTGTGTTGGGGCCATGCCTTTGGAGAACTTGGGGGTCAGGCTTACGGATTTCAGATTTGGCGGTTTGCAGTTGTCGGTGAATCCCGCGTCGAATCCCGCCAAATCTGAAATACGTAAGCCCGACCCCTTCCGCGCGGGAAGACCCATTATGCGGTGAATGGTGCCCCCGCGTTGTCGGCCTCGGCGGAGCGACTGCCCGCGCGGTCACAGTCGGTCGCGGGCGTGATGCACGACTCGCAGATCGAGTGGCCCTCGCTGTCGGTCATGCCGGCCAATCCGCCGCACGTGCCTTTCAATCGGCGATTGCTCACGATCACCCCGATCGCCATGCCGGTAATGGCTAGCGCGAACACAACCAAACTGGAGAGGAAAGTCGTCATTCGTGTAACCGCACCGTGTGAACCAGTCGCGTGAATTCGGGAGTTTGTTGGACTGTGAAATCGCCGTCCGTCGCCACAATGAACAGGGCGGCGAGCTGCTTGCGGACGGCGAGATCATAGGCGGCTTGTTCGCCCAGAACCATCAGTGCCGTGGCCCAACCGTCGGCCGTCATGCAGTCGTCCGCGACGACCGACACGGACGCCAGATTGTGTTGGACCGCCCGGCCCGTACGCGGATCGATGGTGTGACCGTATCGCGTGCCGTCCTCGCGAAAGAAGTTGCGGTAGTTACCCGACGTGGCCATCGACCGATCGCCGATGGATGCCGCGAGTTGTGTGATGCGTTCGGATTCCGAGGGGCGTTCGATGCCGATTCTCCACTCGGAATCGTCGGCTTTGAGTCCCCGCGTGCGGACTTCGCCGCCAATTTCCACGAGGTAGTTTTCGATACCGCTTGCTTCAAGAAACTCGGCGACTTGATCGACTCCGAAACCTTTGGCGATCGCTGACAAATCGAGTTGCAGCTTTGGATGTTGCTTGCGAATGCCCGGTGGTTCCAGGCGGACGTCCAACAATTGGCCGCCGACAAACGACTTCACTTGGGTGACTTCGTCATCGGACGGCACTCGACGTTCGCGTTTGTCAGGCCCGAAACTCCACAGATTGACGAGCGGACCCACGGTCGCATCAAACGCGCCGTCGGTGGTTTCGCGGATCCGCTGAGCGGCTTTCACGACCCGAACCAAGTTCGTCGAGCATTCAAACCAGTCGGTCGATTCGCTGCGATTGAAGCGAGAGATCTCGGAGTCCGGACGGTAGGTCGACATCTGCTCGTTGACCAATTCCAAGCGTGCGTCGATCATCCGTTTCAACTTGGCGTCCACGTCGATTGGGCCGTGAAAGCGAACCGTGTACGTGGTCCCCATCGTTTCGCCGTTCAGGACGAACGAAGGCGTGGCATTCGCATTCGGCAACCGGTGGTCGTCCAGCGGTTGTTCGCGAACCGCCCAAAACGTGATCCCGCCGACGCCGACTAAGAGCACGGCGACCATCCACGATGCGCGTTCGGACGACTGATTCATTTGCGGTTCGCTGCGTGAAGGAGTCGTAGACTTTCGGAGGCACGGCGTCCCACTGCCGGGACAAGCCGAGCAAGACGCGGATTGACCCGCTCGTTCACTTTTGCAGCTCGTTGAACAGCGCTCGGTAGTACCGCATCACGCGCAATGTATCCGTGGTGGACGGACTCTCGGACAGACAATACCCGCCGAACTTTTGTGCCCGCAACAGCGAGAACAATTCGCGATAGGGATACGGGTCGAAGAGATCATGGATGTGAACCACATGACCGATCCACTTCTTGACGCGGTCGAAATTCTCGCGGATCGACCCGTTTGCCGCTTCGGTGGGGTTCGAATTCCAGCACACGGTGGCGTTGGGATGATTGGCGATCTCCATGATCTGCTGGATGACGGCCAGATCGTGCGTGCCTCGACCATGCACTTCCAGTCGCAATTCCTGACCCCAATCAGCCGCGAACTTCGCACATTCGTTGAGCGATTCGCCGATCTGTTTGATGGTCGCCGCTTGTTCGATGCCCTTCTCGAAACCGTTCGGTCGCACCTTGACACCGCTGCCGCCAACATCGTGCGACAACTTCACAAATTCCTTGGTGAGCTTGATGTTTCGCAGCAACACACCGTGATCGGCGCTGTGGTATTCGCAAGCCGAACCCAACCCCACGAGTTCCACCGGTGAATCCGCGAATCGCTGCTTCACTTCGGCTCGCTGTGCCTTGTTGAGCGTGACCTCAACGCCGTGTGCGTGCGTGCTGCGAAGCTCGACGCCCGCGAACCCTGTATCTGCACAATTCTTGATGAGCGTCGGCAAGTCCCACTTCGCGCCCCATAAATACGTCACCATTCCCAGCTTCATCAAAGCCTCCCGCGAATGATTCTCGTTGCGTGCCATGAAGCGACTCAATGTATCAGTGCCCGGTGGTCACGTGAAACGACCGCCGTGAGATAGCGTCGCGTGAGATACCATTCCAAACATTAGGCCAGGGCAGCGGTTTTCAGCGAACCGTCTTTGTAGTCACGTTTTTCGGACCGAGCGTTTTGACAGCGGCGTGCGAGTGGGAAGTCGTTGCGAACTCCCAAACCGCTTGTTTCTTGCTTGCGATCGACTTCCTCGGCCAGGGCCTGCAAATCGAATTCCGGCCACTCGGATTCCAACGCGATCAGCATTTCCAGCCCGCGATACTGTTGCCGCATTTGATCCGGCAAGAGGGCGGAAATCGCCACGGCCGTGACGGGCGTGTGCTTGAGTCGAGCATTCCGAAACGGCACCAACCCGTGGTGGTGAAATAGAATGCAGCACACAAGGTCGTCCGGCAGATGCCAACGAGTCGCCAAGCCTGCGGCCGCCAACGCATGGTCCCAACCGAAATGCGACCGCTCATATTCGCTCAGCGTCTCGGGCTGCTCGATCCGTGACTCCACAAAATCGACGTAGGGTTGGAACAAATCGTTGGTCAACACCGGCAGCAGATAGTCTTGCAAGAGCGACCCGAAGAACGCGGTTTCCGCATCGGTTTCCAACATGTCGGCAACGTCGCGAGCAAACAGTGCCTTTTGCAGAGACGCGTTCCAAAAGCAGGTCTGATTGATCAACTTCGATTTGCGAGCCGTCACGGCGGCCTGCATTCCCGTGCTGATCACGAAATTCTTCGAGCGTCGGACACCCAACAGAGCTAGAGCTTGGCGAACATTGTTGGCTCGGTGTCGCAACCCCAAGGATGCCGAGTTCACGTGTCGCAGCAATTCCAGAGTCAAACCGGAATCGGTTTCGATGATCTGCGCGAGTTCCTTGATGTCGGCACTCGGATCGTTGGCGCGTTCCATGAATCGCGTCACGGCGTGCGGCAAGGCCGGCAACTTGACCGTGGACGGCAGCGACGCGAACTTCGACATGTCAATGGATTGTGCGAGCAACTCGGCCCAATTGATGGAATCGCTCATGATCTCAACCCATTTCGAAGCGGATATTCCGCGTAAAGCTCGTCAAGCGGGAACTGCAAGACGTTCAAGGCGTCTGGCGAACGGAATATGGTTTCGTGGAATGCTGGTGGACATCTCGGTGAATTCCGCCTGCACGCGTTCGGCAACTTGCATCAGGTCCAATGCAGGCCAGGCTTGTTCCAGCCGAAGCAGTTGTTCCATCCCATGCGGAGACTGCACCAAGGGATCCGGCATGAGGCTTGATGCGGCGACCGCCGCGAGCGACGTGCGTCCAAATTGTGGATCGCCGAATGCGTCGAGTCCTCGATGGTGCAACAGGATGCAGCAGATCAAATCGTCGGGAAATCCCCATTGCCGCATGACGTCGCCGGTGGCGAATGCGTGATTCCAGCCGAATCGCTGTTGTTCGAATTGCGACAGCTCTTGCCGCGATCGATTGCCAAGAAACTCGACATAATCGCCATCGAATTCGTTGGTCAGGATCGGCAACAAGCAGTCCTGCAACATGCCCCCGGCAAATGCCAACAACGGGTCGGCCTTGAGCAAACGCGCGAGGTGTTGCGCGAAAAGCGCGCGTTCCAAATTCACGGCCCAAAATAATTCAAAGTTGATGAGCTTGGACTTGCAGGATCTCATGGCCTGTTTAACCGCGGTGGTTGTCAGAAACAGGCTGGTCGCGCGGTGCCCCAACAGACTGAACGCATGCTGGGCGGACGAAATCTTCGTTCGCAGACCAAAGGCACTTGAATTCAGGTGCCGCAGCAATTCGCAAGTCAGTCCGGAATCCTTTTCGATGATCGTCGCCAACTCACGGGCATCAACATCCGGTTGCGACAGTTTCTTCGTCAACTCCATGAGCGCGGTCGGCAACATGGGCAGTTCGATGTTCGGCAAACAGATTGCCGAGTCGTCGCCGAGGATGGTGGATCGAAGTTTGGGCCAGTCCATGAGCAGGTATCATTTGTGGAGACGAGGTTGAGTGTCCCCAACTATAGAACTTGCGAGACGACCCGGTCGCACGAATCACGGAGGTCTAATCCCCCAATCCGTAGGGCGGCCATGTATGTATGTAGGCCGAACAAGCTCCGCGCAGTTCCGGCGGACCGCGCCGGAACGATCGATCAATTCCAACGAAAAAGTCGAAGCGCCAGCACAAACGAAACGACGGCCCACGCCAATACGATCGCCAATTGCGGCGCGACTTCGATCCAGCCCGCGCCTTCGAGCATGACCTGACGGAATGCACCGATCAGCGGTTTCAAGGGCAACACGTTGAGCACCGGCTGCGCGAAGTCGGGAAATCGATTCGTGGAAAAGAAGATTCCCGAACCGACCCACATCGGAATCGTCACCAGATTCATCAGGCCCATCACGCCTTCCTGAGTCTGCGTCCGGCTGGCAATCAATAACCCGATGGCCGCGAATTCGAACGCGCCAATCAAGACGAGCATCAGCAACGTCACCAGGCTGCCGTGACAGATCACTCCGAAGAAGAAATGCGAGAACAGCAGCAACACCAAGAACTCCGGGATTACGAACGCCAGTCGCGCAATGATCATGGCGCCCAAGAAATGCCCCTTCTTCATCGGCGTGCCCAAGTAGCGTTTCAGGACTTGTCTCACGCGCAGATCGACGATCGCGAATCCCAGGCCCCATAAGCCGCCGCCCATGATCCCCATGCCGATCAGACCCGGCACCAGAAAATCGATATAGCGACTCCCTGGCTCGCTGACTTCCGTGTTCTCCGTGACGACGATGTCTTGCCGACCGGCATCCCGTTGCAAGGCATCGTCCGTGGAATTCCGAGCCAACAGGCTGCCCGGTCGAGTCGGGTCGAACAGATACCGTACGGTCGGCGACGCTGATTTCGATCTCGCTTCCAGTGGAGCCTCCGATGTGCTGACCGACGGAGTTTCCGCGATCACGATGAGTTCCGTGTCGCCGGTTCGGAGCCGGCGCCGACAGTCGTCTTCAGTTCCGACCAACACCCGAAATCGTTCGACCTTCTCAAGAGTGCGTTTGATCGCTTCCGCGCCGGGGCCGGCTTGGACGTCGACGCTGATGATTTCGACCGGCTTGCTGCGAAACGCCAGACCCAACGCCACCACCATTACAAGCGGAAACACATAGCCCCAAAACACCGCTTCCGGCGTCCGAATCAATTCCCGCAACCGTGTGGCCACAAGCTGCATGAGCGGGTGATTCTTGAACGAAGCGTTCATGCGTGGTCGTCCTCGTGACGCTCAAGGGTGCTCGCGATTCGCGCGGCGTCGTTTTCGTCGTCCAAGCGTCGTCCCGTCAGTTTGACGAAAACGTCTTCCAGCGTGGCATGTCGCGTGCTGAGCGTGGTGAGCCCGAAGCCGTCCCGCTGCAATCGCTCCAGCAAAGCGGAGATCACCAAATGCGGTTGTTCGACGGACAAGCTGTACAAGCCATCGACGCGTTCGGCC
>JAQBZS010000470.1 GCA_027622115.1 Planctomycetota bacterium
TGCGCTCGAAAACTCGCTTGTTTCAAGCTCGACTCTCGCTTGTTTAAGGCCTAGGTCGGACTTGCGTTGAGTTCGAGAATCATTCCGGCCCACCAAAGAAAACTAAAGGCCTGGAACAGCGAAGTGGCAGGTGCTGTGTTGCGCTTCCAGCTTCCCATACATGAGGCAACGGTATGACGGACCAGAGACAGTCTGTTTTTTCGTGGATGACGACTCGGAATCTCGGGACTCGATCCGCGCACTGATTGGTGTCTTAAAAGTCCCCGTTAGGACCTTGGTCTCAGCGGAAGAGTTTCTGGAGGCGTATAACGGCGAGCCCGGCTGTCTGGTGACGGACCTGCGCATGCCTGGACTGAGTGGGGTCGAACTACAGGAGCAAATGCTCGATCGAGATCAACTGCTGCCTTCAATCGTGATCTCGGCCTACGCGGACGTTTCCGTGTCCGTTGAAGCGATGAAGCGGAGCGCGCTCACCACGCTGATCCACTCACCCCAACGAACCGATTCCTCGCGGTACTCTCGCAGCCAACCCAGGGTTTGCTCGAACTTCACCCGGTCGATCCCGGTGTCGCCGTCTCGACTTCGGCCAGTTTCTCCTCGCTATCCAGCAGCCGCAGCATCCGCCCCATCCATTCAATCACCGGCGAGACGCTCATGTAGCGCGCCTTCGAACGCTGAGTCGGCGGAGCCACGAACGCCAGCTCGGTCTGCTGCAATTTCTTGCGGGAAGAGTTCGTCGCCAGCTTGAAGTCGGCCCACCGCGGGTCGCCTTCGAATTCCCGCTTCAGCACGCAGGCCGTCTTGTGCGTCAAGTCGTACACGACATCCGCGTGAGGCTGGGTGTCCGTGAACTGCTCGCCGGCTTTGCGAAGATCCGCGCCTTCATCTCGCACGATCAACCGAGGCACGCCGGTGCGGGCGATGGTCTGTTTCAGGTGCTGCTCGACGATGTCGCCGTTGCACTGTTGGAGTACGTCCAGGTGCAGCAGCGACAGGTCGTCGCGTTGGAGCGTGAGGTCGTCGCGGGCCTTGAGCTGGCTGAGCCGGACGCCGACGATGGCCAGACATTTGTCGGTGCCGGCCTGGACGGTGGCGTCGATGATCCGCCAAGCCTCGATGATCGCCGTCACCGGTTCGATCACCGGCCGCGTTCGCGGCTTCTGCCGCCGATACCCCAACGGCACGGGATGCTCCACGGCCTTCTTCACCGTCTTCCGCGAGTGACCCAATTCCTTGGCCACCGCACGTTGACTCATCCCGTCAACCGCTACCTTCCGCCGAATCGGTTCGTACTGCGCCACCGTCAACATCCTTCGACCCCCCCAAGAGGCTGGTGCTTATCACCAGTTCTCTCGGTTCCGATCGCTGCTCTACGCTGGCTCCCTTTTCAACGCTCATTCGCCCCTCACGCTGGCCCCCTTTCTGACGCTCATCACCATGCGGTCCGCGTGGATTGTGTCACGCCTTCACCTATGATGCCACATCTCATCCGGGCACCCATTGTCGCCAGCAAACTTGGAAACAATTCTTGGAGCGATCCATCCATGACAAGCGTCGTCTCTCAATTCCCTCTCAAGAACGCAGACGCACCCACGGTTGCAACGAGTAATCGCCGTGAGTTTCTCCAACAAGGGCTGGCAACGACCGCGATGGTCGCTGGCGGTGCCTTCGCAACGGGACGTGTCGCAGCCGAAGATCAGCCAGGAGACGAAGCCGTGAATAAACCTGGGTGGATTGACGCGCATTCACACATTTGGACACGGGACGTCAAGCGGTTTCCGCTGGCGAACAACAAGACCGTGGCCGACCTCGATCCGCCAAGTTTCAACGTCGATGAACTGTTCCAGCAGTGCGAGCCGTTTGGCGTGGACCGCGTGGTCTTGATTCAGCACCACACCTATCACGGCTGGGACAATTCGTATCTCGTGGATGCCGCCCGGCGGTTTCCAAAACGATTTCGAGTTGTCGCCATGGTTGACGATGCCGCACCGCATCCGGATGTCGCCATGAAAAAACTGCTCAAGCAGCGAGTGACGGGCTTCCGCATTACGTCCTGGATTCGCGGCAAGGACAAATGGCTGGAAGGCGCGGGCATGGACCTGATGTGGAAAACCGCCGCGAAGACTCGTCAAAACATGTGCGGGCTGGTGGATGCCGCGGACTTGCCCGGCATCGATCGCATGTGCGCGAAACATCCCGACACGCCGGTCGTGATTGACCACTTCGCCCGAATCGGAGTCGATGGAACCATTCGGGCTGCCGACGTCAAAGCACTTTGCAATTTGGCGAAACACAAGCACGTGACGCTCAAGATTTCGGCCTACTACGCGTTGGGCAAGAAACAGGCCCCGTACCACGACCTCATCCCGATGATTCGCCAAGTCTACGACGCCTTCGGACCTGAACGGTTGATGTGGGCCAGCGATTCGCCGTACCAGGTTGTGAAAGGCCACACCTATCAGTCGTCCATTGAACTCGTGCGCGACGGCTTGGATTTCGTGAGCAAAACGGACCGCGAGTGGTTGTTGAGGAAGACAGCCGAACGGGTGTATTTCTTCGACGCTTGATCAACCAATCTTGATGCGACGATGTGTTCGCCACGTCGCCACTTTTGCAGCCGGCAAATTCGCGGAGTTTTCGATGCAGGTACGATTAAAATTGATGGGCATGTTCAAATCGAAAACACCGCCGGGCGGAGTGATGGAGTTGAATGACGGAGCCAGCATCGGAGACGTTCTGGACGCGCTGAGCATCAAGCGGTCTCACGTGCATGTGGTGATGGTCAACGGCAAGCACGACAAGGATCACTCGCGAAGTTTGGCGGATGCGGACGAACTCACCGTGTTGTCACCGGTCGGGGGCGGATAGTGCGATTCGCGACCGGAGCCCACAATGTCGTTGGCTCGAATTGCGATCCAAAGAAAGTGAGTGGCGGCAAGCGTTCCTGGATAGGCATCCCAGTCGATCCCATCTCAATCGACCAGGCAGGAACACTGCCGCCACTCATGATCGCCCCGGAAGGAGTGTCGCTCAAAGGGGGCGATGGAAGAGAGACTCATGCAGTGGGTTGAGGGCAACGCCACCTCTTGAATTGAGAACACCGAGTCCCTGAGGTGTTTTTTCAAGAGGAAGCCAAGTCGCAAGTCACCGGCAGATCATCACGACTTCCCACCGGTGTGCTTGTCGTTCGAATCCAATTTCACCGGACATGGAAAACCAAGGAATTTCTTTTTTTTTGAAGAAGGAACAGCAACGTGCGAGTTGTCACATTTGGCGAAGTGATGTTACGTCTTGCGCCGCAAGGGTTTATGAGACTTCGACAAGTCATCCCTGGGCCGCTCGACGCCACGTTTGGCGGCGGGGAATTGAATGTCGCCGTCTCAATTTGCTTTCAGGGTGGCTCGGCCGCCTTTCTGACGGCGGTGCCTGACAATTCGATTACCGACACTTTAGTTCAGGAATTGGGCAAGCTCGGCGTCGACTCGTCACTTGTTCAAAAAACTGATGACGGTCGATTCGGCATCTACTTCATTGAAAACGGTGCCAATCAACGCGGCGGCACCGTGACGTACGATCGATCCCACAGTTCGATTTCGATGCTGACCGGCGACGCCTACGACTGGAATCGAGCGTTCCAAGGTGCCGAGTGGTTCCACATCACGGGCATCACGCCGGCGATCAGCGAAGACGCCGCCGACGCCGCCATGCAATCTCTGCAACACGCGAAGGCAGCCGGACTGACGACGTCGTGTGACCTGAACTTCCGCAAGAAACTCTGGAAGTGGCGTCCCGGTACCGAAACGGTGGATCTGGCTCGCGAAACCATGCGGAGCCTGATGCCGTTCATCGATGTCGTCATCGCGAATGAAGAGGATGCCGACCTGACTTTGGGCATCAAAGCGGACGAAACGGATGTCGATGCCGGGGATCTCAACATTGACGGATACATCGGAGTTGCACGTCGGATCGTTTCACAATTCCCAAATGTGCAGCGAGTCGCCATCACGCTGCGCGAGAGTCTGTCGGCCAGCCACAACAATTGGGGAGCCATGCTGTTCGAAGCAGCGACCGATCAGGCTCATTTCGCACCGTTGGATGCCACCGGCAAATACGCGCCCTACGAAATGCGAAATATCGTGGACCGGGTCGGCGCCGGGGATTCGTTTGCCGGGGGGTTGATCTTCGCCTTGAATACGCCTGAGTTAGCCCACCCGGACTCCGCGATTCGTTATGCCGTCGCGGCGAGTTGCCTGAAACACAGCATTGTGGGCGATTTCAATTATGCGTCGCGTTCGGAGATCGAAGCACTGATGCACGGCGGCGGTGCCGGGCGAGTCCAGCGATGAGGCCAGCGGACGACCGCCAAACACCCAAGGAGACAGCCGATGCCACCACAGCCACTGCCCATCCAACGTCTGATTCCACTTCTGCTGCTCCTGACATTGACAGCCATGGGCGTGGTTCAAGTGGACACGCAGGCCGAGCAGAACAAACCGAAGCAGGCCGAACGCTTTGGCGGGATGACTCTCGATGAATGGGTCGCGCAAGCCAAGCAAACTCGAAAGTTGGAGGATCGACACGACGCTTTGCAAATCCTGCGGAACTTTGGCTTGAGGCGTGACCGTGACAAGACGCTGCGAGTGTTCACGGAACTCCTGTCGGACAAGACTCCATCGGTCCAGTCACTCTCAGCGGTCGGGCTTCGGAAAGCCGGTAAGCCCTCTGCCCCGAAGGCGGCGGCGAAACTCGTCGAAATCATTTCCAAAGATCTGTCAGGCCTGAAGCTGCCAACGGGCAAAGTCGCAGAAGTCGATGCGGAATTTGGACTCGCCGTGCGTGCCATCGGGGCGTTGGAAGTCATTGGCGAACGAGTCCATGTCCCGGCACTCAAACGTGTTTCCGGAAACAAGAAGGTCAACTCGATTATTCGGCAGGTCGCGGCAAAGGCGGTACGCCGGATCGAAAAGCGAGCAAGTGAAGTACGCACGCCGGACGGTCCAACGCCTGCTGGCGGTAATCCGTGACGAATGGGCCAAGCAGTTCGATTGACAAGTCTGTTCGCGTGTACATGAGAACCAAGCGAGATTGGTGAAGTCTGACCACCATCCGGGAGTGAAAACTCTCATTTTGCGGGAATCGATGTGATTCCGCGATGCAATTCAAGGAATTCTGGGTATCTTGAGCGTCCCGCCAAAAACTCCCACCTGCTGTTTTCTCGCCTCCAACCCAACCTTCCCGCAAGAATCACCCGGATCGCAGCATCGCGTATCCCCGAAATAGCCCAGTGTGCGAAGTCCGACTCGGGAAATCGAATAGGGCGATAAATCATTTGTCGGTGCCGGTTGATCGACAAGTCACTCCATGATCCGGGTGAGTTCAAAACCCCAGCTTGAAAAAACTTTGACACTGGTTCAAACCCCGGTGTCAAATTAACGGAGTCCGCAATCGGTGCGGCTCGACTGATTTTGACGTTCGATTCGGAGGAATCTCGACCATGATTGATATTGATAGTGAAGTCCCCAGATTGATCCCTTCCGCGGAAGTTCCTGACTACACATACGTCCCTAGTTCCTCGACTCCGCATCCGGTTCGCGATCCCCGCGGCCACAGTCACGGCAAGAAGGCGGCTCGACCTCCGAAAGCGTTGGATCCGGAGACTTGGGCGGAAAACCGCAGCTACTTGTTGGCAATCGACCTGTTCAACCTCGGGTACTATTGGGAATCGCACGAAGAATGGGAGCGACTTTGGCGAGCTTCAGGGCCGGACACGACGCCAGGACGATTTCTGAAGGGGCTGGTTAAGTTGTCTGCGGCCGGCGTCAAGGTTCGCGAACTCAGCATTCACGGCGTCCGTCGTCACGCAGCGTCGGCGGGTGAGGTCTTCGCGGACGTGGCCGCCGAGACCGGCGACGACTTTTTCTGCGGCTTGGAATTCACCACGCTGCAATTTGCCGCGGATCGAGCCGCACAGTTGACCTACAAGCAAGACATCCCAGAAGGCAAAGCCGTGCGAGTGTTCCCGTTTCTACTGCAACCGGAACCGCAGCAACTGGTCTGAGATTCTGGATTCGATTCAGCGTCACGCACAAGAAGCCCGACCGTTTGGTCGGGCTTTTTTCGTTCGGACTTATTCGATGTGCAGGTTTTGTGTAGAGGAGGCTGGGGTTG
>JAQBZS010000471.1 GCA_027622115.1 Planctomycetota bacterium
CACCCAACCCCCAATCAATACGTAATGCGAAGTCGGCCGTGGACGCCGTGGAAGTCGATCCGACGGTGCTTCGGTTCGTAGCTAAAATGCAGGATGCGATCCGGAAACAATCCCGCCCGCGTCGCGATGACTTCGCCCGATGTCGTGTCGATGGTTGTGACCATTGTCGATTGGCGAGTCTTGCCGGCTTCCGTTTGATCGCTGACTCGCGTGAAGGCGATCAGGAATGGCAACCGCGCGTGCTTGGGATCGAGCACCGACAGGCACGGCACCGATTGACGCCAGATTCGGCGACCGGTCTGGGCATTGATCGCCAGTAGTTCGCCTTGCACATGCACCGACGGCATGAAGTTGTTGGTGGCATAGTACGTACTGAGTCCGGGGGCGAGGACGTTGTTCGTGGATTGCAGATTGACGATGTGATTGCCGGCTTGGTGGAAAACTCGCAGTCCGGTGATCATCTTCGCCGACGGTTCGCCGCAATCCGACAATTCGAAATCGACGACGCGACGCTGTTCGTCCGCGTTGTAAATGATGAGTCGCCCGTCAGCCGTCACATAGGCGATTTCGTCGGCCGGTGTGGTCGTGGCGAGATACCGACCGTCGGTGGGCTGGAACGCGAGGTCGTCGATGTCATTCGTGTTGGTCAGCGGATCCCACAGTCGGTAACAATCGCCGGCCGGAGATTCCGCCACGTAGAACAGTCTTCGTCCAAGCTTGAACCGGATCGTTCGCGGTTTGATCGGCAGTTGCCCGCGAGCCAATAAGTTGCCATCCGCCGTGCGATACGAGGTGTATCCGCGACCGCCGCCGTCAAGCACCACCAGTACATGTTCGTCACCCAACATGCCGATCGACGGGTCGCTGATCAGCCCGCTGGCCATGGTGAGATCGTCGCGTTGCCAGAGCACTTGGCCGTCGATCGGATCGAGCACCGCCAGCGTTCCCTGAGTCTGCACGCTGCAAAATCGCGGACCGGCAGGACCGGGCATGACCAGCCGCGCCGGCCCTGGCAGATCGAGCAATTCGCGAGACCACACTGGATCGTGTCGTTCGCGGTCCAGCAGCGACACGCCCAAGACGCGACCCATGCCGCCGACGGTCAAGGAATGTCCCACATGCGACCCGCGAGACACCGACGGCAACGAACGCCGCGCGGGGACGTTGATGTGATTGACGGCCATGCCGGATTGCCGATCGATGACCTCGAAACGAGACTCGGTGTCCGTGCCTTTGTCCAACAGCCGAAACGTGTTGCCCCAGGGCAGGCGGTATCGACCGCGGTAACCGGTGTACGACTCGATGACTCGCGGATCATCGCGCAGCCACAAGTGCGACTGGATGCCGACGCGAGATTCGGAACGTGAAAGACTCGGGTCGATCGCCAACTGATTCAGAGCTTCGTGTGTCAGCGGATGAAGCTCTTCCAGGAATTGCTTCCAAACGTGGACGGGATGCTTCGCAGCGTGGGTCGCCATGAGATCCGCCGCTTCGATGTGGAGTCCGAGTCGATCCCACAGCCGCGCGAGTTGCCGGCGTGCCGGAGTATGGACCAGTGGATTCGTGGATGTGAGACATGACGAACACAACATTTCCGCTGCGTGGTATTCACCCCGTTCCGCAGCATGCTCGGCCAAGAACAGTCGTGCTTCGTCCATGATCGGCCAGTCTGCGAAGTCCGAAACCAACTGCCGAAGCAGCCGATGTTCAGCCCCGCGATTCGGCTGATTGGCCGCTTGTCCGAACTCGTCGATGATGGACTCCAGCTTGCTTTGCACTTGCAACAACGCAGGCGAGTTGAATTCGGTGCGGGCTCGACGCCACAGTTGCCGGATCCACGTCTCAGCCGACACTCGGTGTGAGGCATTGTTTCCCAAGGAGATCGGCTCGCGGATGTCGAGTGTGCGGATGGATCTCACGACGTCCTGTAACGCGGCGACGTCGCTCCCGCGCAGCGCGGCTTCGGCTTCCAGTGTCAGCAGGCGGATGCGATCGCGTTGGTTGCGGCACAGACTTCGGAGTCGCGTCAATGAATCGGTATCGAGTTCCCGAACGGCTCGCGCAAACAGCAGGTTTCGCAATCGAGTTTCGGTCGCGGCATCAGACGACGTCCGCCGCACGGATTCGTAATGGTGGATCGCATCCGTGTCGTTTCCCAGCGCTTCGGACAATTCACCAACAAGCATCACGTTGCCGATCGGCATCGGGCCGAATTCCCACCGCTTCAGGGCCATCGCTTGCAAGTCGGCGGCGCGAGCGTAAGCAGTGATCCCCCGAGGCCCCACGGAGACGATGTGCGATCTCGTGGCCAGCAGGTTTCCGGGGACGCCGGGCAGTGTCGCCGTCAACTCATCGAGCGGTGATTGCTGAACATCGAGACGCTCGCCCGACGTCGCCAGTATTCGGCCGGAACGGACATCCAACGCGATCACCGCGCCTGCTTGAATCGGCAGTAAGTAACACGACTGCGGTGGAACACCGTTCGACGAACCAGGACTCGGCCGCGTGAACGCAACGCCTCGACCGCTGCTCGTCCCCGTTTGTGATTT
This sequence comes from Planctomycetota bacterium, assembly GCA_027622115.1. Classification (GTDB taxonomy): domain Bacteria; phylum Planctomycetota; class Planctomycetia; order Planctomycetales; family Planctomycetaceae; genus JAQBZS01. The sequence goes on from JAQBZS010000471.1 coordinate 2,550, forward strand.
CCAAAGCCGATCACCCGTGGCCAGCGACAAACCGCGACACTCGCGGCTGCCGACGAGCAACACGACACCATCCACCACCGCGCCGACGAATTTGTCGCGATTCGCACCGCCCACGATTTGTTCGTCACCGTCTCGTTCCGCCTTCCACAATCGCCGCCCCGTGCGAACATCGAGGCAAAACAGCCACTTCGAAAACGGCGGCATCCAGATCAGCCGATCGCCTTGCACGTGGACCACGAGCGGCGTGGCTTGTTCCGACTCGGACGCCCAGAACCCCGGAACGCTGGTCATGCCGGGATACGGGCCGTGATCGGGAACCGGACTCGCCCAGACCAGCGAACCGTCCAACGCATTGACGGCCACGAGCACTCCCAACTGCGTCGGCAGCACAACCATCCCATCCACGTAGGCAGGCACGCACGGATGCGTGGCTCGTCGCATGTCCGTTCCGATGGTTTGATTCGTTTGAGCCACGGGCTGAACCCACAGCACTCGCCCGCTTCCGGCATCCAACGCCACCGCGTTGATCTCGCCATCCCGTTCCGTGACCGCGAACAGCCGCCCGTCAACCGGCAACGGCGGACCGAGAAAAAAGTGACCCGCGAGCGGACCATCGTGGCCATGTTGCTGCAACACCCGCCGTGCCTCGTCGCGTTCAATCCGTCCATCCGAATTCGCATCGTAGAAGTTGAAATCATGAATCGCGTCGAGCATCTCGGCGGGTTCCAGCACTCCGTCCGACTGTTGGTCCAATTGGTCGAACCATTCCAGCGAGACGCTCGGACCGGCTGTTGACCACGCGAGTTCGACTTCGCCGTTTGCAGCACGGGCGGCGTGGGACAGATCGATCGCCACCAGGCGATTGGCCGACGGCATCACGTACGACCGTTTCGCGTCCACCAACGTCGGAGGCGGCTTGATCACGTCGAAGGCGGAAAAGTTGCGAGCCGAAAAGTCGAAACCATCAATGAAATACACCCGCTGTTGATCGGCGGCCGGCATCCCCAACAACGCGTTCCACAACAGGCCGTGTTGCTCCAACAATTCGGTCGTCGTGCTGCCGCGCTGCAATTGCGACTCGATCACTTCACGGGGCGCGGACGTCAGCTTGAAGGTCCACAGCGTCTCGCCGCTCTGCAAGCGGACTGCTCGCAAGCGATGCTGGTCCCGCACAATCACGGCCTCGCCAAAGGAACCGGCATCACCAGCGAGCGATACATCGCCCGTGGAAACGACAAAACTCGGCACAGCGACGCTGCGTTGTGGGTTTGAGAATCGGCGATCGCGTTCCCAGTGATCGATCAATCGCCCGACGACCGGTGACCCGCCCAACGGCCGACTCCACAAGGGTCGGAGGTACGGAATCGGATTCGACCTGGTCCAAGATTGCGGCGCGCCTCCGATCGACCCCACCGATGACCGCCCCGTGTGTGAAGCCCGTTCGGGTCCAAATCGCCACTTCGCCTGGATCGTGCGGCCGGCGATGCGAACATCTTTTTCGCCCACCGCCGCCAAGTGCTCCTTCGCTTCGTCGGCTCGCCCGGTGAAGGAACTACACAACGCCAAACGCAATCGAGCATTTGCGGTGAACTGATCGCGATGCAACGGATGGTGAAACAATCGCGTCAGCAATTGGTACGCGGTTTCCATTTCGCCGCGATCGAAGTGCAACACCGCCAAGCGATGCGCGGCTTTGAATCCAGCCGACGTCAAACCGTAGCGTCGCACGATGGCTCGCAGTTGGACTTCGTCGGATGCTTCGACCGCATGCATGAACAGCCCCGTAGCCGACGGTCCGAACGTGACTTCGTAATCGTCGGACAACTTGGCATTCGATTGGATCAGTTCCAACGCAAATCGGCGAGCATTCTGAATGCTGCTGCCGTCGTCCGAAACAATGAAGCTGTCACCGGCATCCAACAGCTTTTGCAGGGTCACGGCGGCGTGTCGCGGCTGTCCGTCCACAGCCTGCGATCGCGCCGCACGCAACAGCCGTGCGTCGGCCGGCCGCAAGAAGATCCGCGATCGCAGTGATTGCCGCTCCCAGTCAGCCAATGGTGCGAATGTCGGGTCGTCGGCTCGGCATGTGGGTTGAGACGTGCCGACGAAAACAGCACACACGGCCAACACGACGAGGAGCATCTGGCCGTGCGACGTGGTTCTTGTTCGAATTGTCGTCGTCATGCGATCGGCACAACCAGCCTTTGCCGGATCCGTAAGCATTTCACTCCTTCGTACGACAACTATGTATTCCTGCGAATTTTCACAGAGCGATTCAGGGGTCGGATCGAAACCTGCCGCTGAAAGAATTCTTCGCCATCGCTGCTCCCGTGTTCCTGATTGAAGATCGAAAGTCTGCGTCGTTTAGGTTTTTGCAGCCTCGGACGGACACCGCACGAGCGACCGCGTCATCTATGCTGCCTCCTTGCTGACGTTCTGCGGGTACGCCTCGCCATGTAGCCAGAGATGTACCATCCTGGCCTGCTCGGGATCAGTTGATGCTTCGTCGATCTGCTCTGAGTTCAGCTCATAGCCCGCAGCTTCCTCACGGATGACCGGAAAGTCACCTTCGATTGCTGCCAGCAACGCACCGATCGCCAGCATCTTGCGGCCAAACGGAGAGAGGACGGTCATCGAACCGCCGACATCCCGGAATACCTCCTGTCTGATTCTATGAATCCTGAGAATCGTGCGACACAGATCAAGCGGATAGCTGTCATGCGCGTAAACAAGATCCCTGGCATCAACGTTCCAGGCGTTCTCGAATTCGTCGCTGAACTCCCAGACAAGATCATCCCCAAGCCTTGGATATGAAGGAGCAATCGGAATGATCGGGCAGACAGCGTCTGGACCGACGAAGTTATGCGCGCGCTGAAGCACCGACCGTATGTTTGTGCCAAGCCCCAATTGTGGTAGCCACAGTTTTGCGACGTCACGACTCGAATCGAGCCCAAACTTCCCTTTGAACCCGAACACTGGAGTCACTCGGTTCGACGCGATCGATGTGATGGCGCGATCCGTAACGGGTTCGTCAGAATGGCGACTTGGACAATTCACCACACTGGAAGGCCAGTTGATTGCCAACGGTCCCGATGGTGCTTCGTTATTTGACGATGATGCGCGAAACCGGTTTTCCTCGAACAACGAGTCGTTGCCGAACTTTGGATCGCGGCACCGAAAACGACCGATTCACTCTTCATCGCTCCCTCACAAGCCCATCCTGGTCTGCAAGTTCACCGTGTTGGAGCACCGGAGCTGAGTGACGACAACACAGGCGATGTCGTCACGGCCGTTCGCGCCGCAGCACTTTCGGCTACAACGCTGATCGTGAATCGTGCGGCAATCCACTTGGACATCGATCCGGAAGAGTTCGACATCATCGAGCCACGTGTCCTGACAATGAATGGACAAGATGTTCCGCTGCTGCAGATCACAGACCATTGGTCAACGGATGGTCAACGGAGCTGGATTCTGTGACCGCAACCGATGTTGTAAAAAGTTGGGTCGTCTTTCACGTTGTTGGGTCCTGGGAAGGGCTCGACACTCGGAGGCTCGGTAGCCGTCAGTTGGAGATTATTTCTAGGTCGCGACTAACTACTGGTTTCAGTTGATTGATCT
>JAQBZS010000472.1 GCA_027622115.1 Planctomycetota bacterium
TCGCGACATTACCAACGCCCCTTCGCCTTACGGGCTCCGAAACGTGTCGCTTTGTGTGATTTCGTGGATCAGCGACCGCAACCCGTAGTCCTTGCCTCTTACACTCGCAACGATGCGTTCCACTTCCGGCCGGTCCGAAAATCCCAGTCGTCGACCGAGTGAATACGTCAGCAACAAACGCGCGAGAGCACGCGGCATCGCCGTTTTATCTTCGAGCAGCAGCCGCTTGTAGTCGCGAATACCGGAGAATTTTCGACCGTCGGGCATTGTGCCGGACGGATCGACATCGAGACCTTGGCGATATTGCACGTAATGTTTGGGAGCTTGCGGATGTCGAGGAACTTTGACGTATTTGCCGCTGCCGCGCGTGCGATACCAATCCCGTTGGGCACCGATGACATCGAAACTTTCCAGCGCGAATCCCGGTGGATCGATCTGTTGGTGGCAACGATTGCAACTGGCGTGTTCCCGATGTTTGGCAAGTTGTTCTCGGATTGTCGTCGCGCCGCGAATGTCGGGTTCAATGGCCTTGATTGTTGGTGGAGGCGGCGGGGACGGGGTGCCGTACAAGTATTTTAGAATCCACGCGCCGCGTAACACGGGTGACGTTCTGGTGCCGTCCGCCGAAACTTTGAGGACACTGGCCTGAGTCAACACGCCGCCACGCATACTGTCCTTGGGCAACTTGACGCGATGGACGTCCAAGCCCTTGACGCCGTCGATGCCATAGAAAGCCGCTAACGGTTGGTTGATCATCACAAAGTCCGAATCAATGAAATCATTGACGCCGTGATCGCGATCGAGAATCTCGCGAAAGAATGCGTGTGTTTCGTCGAGCATCGACTGACGCAACAACTGTCCGTATTCCGGATACAGGTTTTGATCCGGCACGGTGAAATCGAGGTCATACAGTCGCAGCCACTGTCCGGTGAAACTTTCCACAAATCGCTTGGACTTGGGATCGGCCAGCATCCGTTCCACTTGGGCTCGCAGCACCTCCGGCTTTTGCAACTCACCGCGATCCGCCACCGACCGAAGTTGCTGGTCCGGAAGGGAACTCCATAGGAAGTACGACAGACGTGACGCCAGGGCATGGTCATCGATGTGATCGTCGTCGCGGTGTCGCTCTACCAGAAAGAGAAACTCGGGAGCGCAGAGGATGCCTTTGAGTCCTCGCCGCAACGCCGGTTCGAAGGACAGCCCTTCATCGAGCGCCTGTTTTGCCAGGGCGACATACGGTTCCACTTCGGTCTTATCGGTGGCGCGTCGAAACGCTTGCGAAAGTTTCCGCGATAGGATTTCGCGGATGTCGCCGAGCGTTCCCATTGCCGGATCAACATTGCCGAGCAATTCCGTGCGGCTTTGCGGCGGCCACGGTTCGATCGGACCTTCGACCTCGATGTCGCCGATGAACAACCCGGCCCCTTTGTATTCCTGTTCGTCGACTTTCCACCAAGGAAATCCGCCGACGATGCCGAACGAGAAACAGTCTGACCGTTCCGGGTTGCGGTCGGTGAACTCGACGGTCGTGACCTTTCCTGGAAGCGCTTCAAAAAAACCGACCGTGTGTGCCGCGATGGCTCCCGTGGTTCCGCCGAGTACGTGCATCACCACCGGAGTGTCGCTTTGCTCCCCGCGAATCTTCATGCGAACTCGGTAGAGACCCGGTAGCGATAGGCTCAAGTCGTACATCGGCAGAAACTTGGCACCGCTGAACAGCACGACGCCGTCCGACAGCTTCCGTTCCGAGGAATCGACTCCCCGTCGCGACGTCGCAAAATTTGCGGTCTTCTTGATGGTGTTCGGTTTTTTTGGCGGCCCAAACACCCGGTCGAGCACCAGATCGGCGGCTTCGACATACAGTACCAATTGTTCGGCCGACAACGACAACGCCGAGGCGGTTGTGTCGAAGCCTTGTTCGACGGAGTCGTCCGGCAGCAGGCGTTGCACATCCACGAAGACGCCGAACAAATCGCGAACGGTGTTTTCGTATTCGTTCCGATTCAGCCGCCGCAGCACGACTTCGCGCGTAGCAAGATCCGCGCGGGTCAATTCGGAGCCAAGTGTTGCCAGAAACTTGGACTTCAAATCGGCATTCGGTCGAGTTTCGGACTTCGGCGGCATTTCCCCAGCCGCGACTCGATCGTGCAAATCAACCCAACGACGTCGAACTTCTGCATCGGCCAGGTTGTCGGAATTCACCTGAAGGTTGAGACCACCCTCGGGCGTCTCTCCCGAGTGACACCCGAAGCAGTGCTGTTTCAGGAACGGCGTCACTTGCTTTCGCAGTGATGATTGCCCGTGAGCGGTTGCAATGCTGAGGAGAAAGACGGCGATGACGCAGATCGGTTTATTGCGCACGGGCTTGTCCCGGTTGTTGGATTTCGGGCCACAAAGTCTTCGAGGCGAATTTGCAATTCCCATTTCGCAATTCCCAATCCCCAGCATAACCAAGCATGCGAACCGTATCGCCTGTGACACCTCACTCGTCGCGTATCCGGTTCGCCGGAAATTCGTCAGACAGACTTCCCATCTGCTGCAACGCTTGCTTCACGATAACGGCTGGCAACATCCCGCAAACATTCGCACAATCGTTCGTTTGACCGCACGCCGAAGGCACGCGTGCTTGAGCAATGTGACCCGGTTTGGTTGGCTCAAACGCGCGTGCCTACGGCGTGCGGGCGTGCGGTTAAACGAGTCATCTTTGGCCGCGTAGCGAATAAGTGATCATTCCCACGGACATCATTGCGACAAATAACATCTATTTGACTGAAATTGGAGTGTGACATGTCTCGTTATTTCTTCGTGGGACTGTTGGCGTTCGGCTGTGGTTTGGATTCGCACGCGGCGGACCGAATCCTGCGAGAAATACGGCACTTCGCGGCGCCGCAGGCGCATCAGGGAGTCGCCGTGGATGAACAATTCGTGTACGCCGTTACGAATCGATCCATCGGCAAATACGCAAAACAGACCGGCAAACTCGTCAAGACATGGAATGCACCGGCCGACTCGCCGCTGAAACATCTCAACAGCGGAGTGGTCGTGGACGGCAAGTTGTATTGTGCCCATTCCAATTGGCCCGCCGAGCCGCTCAAGAATTCGATCGAAATCTGGGATGCCGATTCGCTGGAGCACATTCAGCGACATGAATTCAAGCGAGCCGACGGCGCGTTCACGTGGATCGATTCGCATCGCGGAAAATGGTGGGGCGGCTTTGCGTATTACGGCGACGCCAAATCGGTGGCTCGCACGGAAGTCGCGGTTTTCGACTCGGCCTGGAAGATTGAACAGACGTGGAGATTCCCCGATTCGGTTGTGACGCGGTTTCTGCCTTACAGCAATTCCGGGGCGTCGTGGGGGCCGAACGGCTTGCTCTATGCGACCGGTCACGATCCCGCGGAACTCTACGCGATGAAGGTTCCCTCGAATGACGACACTCTCGAACTGGTCGACGTGGTGCCCATGCCGATCGAAGGTCAGGGGATCGCTTGGGATCGCAGCGACCTGGGCATTGCTTATGGCATCCGCCGCAAAACGAAAGAGATTGTGGCGGCTCGGTTATCGCATGCCCTCGAATTCCAGCCGTTGCGACGGACGGTGACTTGGCAACGCGACGCGAAGAACCCCGTATTGCCGCCCGGCCAACCGGGATCCGCGGACGCCAAACGCTGCATGAATCCGTGGGTGGTCCGAGTCGGCGAGCAATACCAACTGTATTACTCGGGTGGGGATGCGAGCGGGCGACAGCGGATTTGCCTGGCCACCGCGAATGTCGCGGATCCGTCGCAGTGGTCGCGACAAGGACCGTTGTTCGAAGTCGGTCAACCCGGTGCCTTCGACGCCAAATGGTGCGTGCTGCCGCATGTGGTGCAGGCTTCGAAGACTCGACGACACCTGTATTACACGGGCAATGCCGGTCGAGGTTCCGGGTTGAGTGCGTTTCCGGGAATCGGACTGGCGGTGAGTTCAGACGGCAAAACGTGGCGGCGGCATGCGGCCGAGCCGGTTCTGAAAGTCAGCGGGCATCACGGCGATCCGGACGCAATGGGTATGGCGGGTGGTTCCGTGTTCCAAGTCGCGTCAGCCGACGGCAAGTCGGAGTGGCGGTTCTATTACACCGGTTGCCCGACGATCGGAACGCCCTTGCCGCTCAACCAACAGAAGACGATTTGCCTTGCCGTTTCCCAAGACGGAATTACATGGGACAAACGCGGGGCGGTGTTGTTTCGAGATCCGCAGCGGGACTACGAAAACATCGGCGTGGCTGGTCCCGTGGTCCACGGACTCGAAGATGGCGGATATCGCATGTGGTATTCCGCGATCGGGACGCGTTGGGGCTACTATTCGATCTGCTACGCCGAATCGGAGAACGGTATCGATTGGGTCCGCGGCCCCAAATACGGAGACAATCTCCAACTGACTCCGCAAGGACAGGGTTGGGAAAAGCAGATGGTGGAGTACCCGTCCGTGATCGTGGAAGGCGACCACTTGCGGTTATTTTATTGCGGCAACGGATATGGCGGATCGGGAATCGGCACCGCCATCGGGAAGTAGCCGTCACTTCGGCGATCGACCGCATTCGAGGGCGAAAGCCTCTTGTTTGACAGCGCGACGTAGGCACGCGAGTTTGGGCACACCAAGCTGGGTCACATTGCTCAAACGCGCGTGCCTACGGCGTGCGGTTCAACGAACACCATTGCCATTATTTGGCGCGACGAGAATTTGGTGCGACGAGAAGGGGGCTATACTAAACAAACATCATCTGCGGGAATTCTGTTGCAGGAATCGTTACTCAACGAGATTATTAAGATCCGAAAGGCCATCGTCAAGAAGAGTCGTTGAAGATTTCTTTTTCTCTCGCTGGCGTGGACCGCAAACGCGCCGGCCACATAGCCCCGCGTCGTTTCGAAGCTTCACACCGTACCGAAAATCGTCTTGCCGGTCGAAAGCAAGTCGTCGCATGCTTGGCTCATGCGCTCGGAAACCCGGACTCAACGGTCGTGACCACAACCACTACGGCTTCACGTGCTGGCTGGCCGGAGGCGGCGTGCGAGGCGGCTACACCCACGGCGCCACGGACGAATTCGGTTTCCGCGCCGTCGAGCAACCCGTTCACGTCCACGACTTGCACGCCACCATGTTGCACCTACTGGGCATGAACCACGAACAACTCACCTACCGCTACGCCGGCCGCGACTTTCGTCTCACCGATGTCCACGGTCGGGTTGTTCGCGAATTGCTCGGGTAATTCGTCTCAGCGAGTCGCGGCCGCCACCGACTGAAATTGAGGCGATTGTGTCGAGCGGCTAAAACACAGGGACACCCGACTCCTGAAGCAGATCGACGAACAACGAGATTGCGTGTTGGACGAAAGTGCCTTGGACGACATCCAGCGGATGACGCTGTTTCTCGACACTCGACTCCAAGACTGCTGTTGCTCTCAACGACCTGGCGCAGTTGCTCCAGGCCACGAACCGTCTGGCGGAGGCCGAGCCGCTGATGCGACGGCATGTGGAGATTCAATTCGGCAAGGAAACGGGACACGAGCACCCGCATCTGCAGGCGGCCTTGCAGAACTACAGGCGACTGCTCAAACAAATGGGGCGGTCCGATGCCGCGATCAAGGCGGCAATGCAGGACAACGAGCAGCTTCAGTAAAGCCGGTTCCCACCGGCCTCAAGCATTGATGTCTGGCCGGTGGAAACCGGCCCTACTCGCTACTGTTACCACGATTCCTCGGGTTGACCACGAATTCCGATTGGCACATATTCCGAACGAACCGAGGTGACTGCCTCAACCCACACTCACGCGAATGGATTCGCATGCACATCTTCTTTTCCGTCGGCGAACCGAGCGGCGATCAACACGCTGCAAACTTGATCCAGGAACTCCGTGACCGCGACCCCGAGTTTCGAGCAACCGGTCTTGGCGGACCTCGCATGCAAGCGGAAGGCTGTCGCTTGGATTTCCAGTTGACGGACCTGGCGGTTGTCGGTTTTGCGAAAGTCGTGCCGCTGTTGTGGCGTTTCCTACAGGTTTATCGATTGGCCAAGCGGTTACTGAGCCAAGACAAACGGGTGCGATCGTCCCATTCGATGGAAAACCGTGGAAAAGAGGCGGCGTGTGCCAATCTGGCGATTTAGTCCAGCCATGACCCCTGCCT